>DASQNN010000255.1:0-21040 GCA_035644955.1 Nodosilinea sp.
GTGCGATCGCGCCTCAGTTTTTAATCTTTTAATCAGCCCCTAAGGAGCATCTAGCCAGAGGGAGAAGATCCAGCCACCGTCACTGAGCTCTGACCAGTTGCCCGTGGTGCGCCCCGTTACGTTAACAATAGAGCCATTGGGCACGCTTCTGACGAAGCCAAACTCGGTGCCGGGACCATCGTAAACCGAAGTTGAATCGCCATCAGTGACGACACGCATCTGGTTACTGGCACCGGGTGGTGGGTTGGTGGGGTTGGGGCTAGGGCTAGGGCTAGGGCTGGGGCTGGGAGATGGCTGCGGCGATGGCTGTGCCGTGGGCTGCGGCGTGGGCCGCGGCGAAGACTGGGGATTGGAGGCCGTCGCCCGGTACAGAGCCTGCCAGGTGGCGGCATCGACGATGCCCGTAATCGGTAGCCCGTTGACCCGCTGAAACTCGCGCACGGCGGTCTGGGTGGGTTCGTCGTAGATGCCGTTGGCAATGGAGTTGGGCGGCAAAAAGCCCGTCTGGCGCAGCAGCCGCTGCAGTTCTAAAATATCGTTCGTGGGGGCCGGGTTATTGGACTGGGTGGTGGTCGGTGGGGGGTCGTTTCGAATGGGGCCACTGTACTGCAGGTGGGTGCTGTCTACCCAGTTGCCGTTGGCAAGCTGCGCCCAGCCCACATTAAACCGCCCCGTGAGCGCAATGCGGCTGCCGTTGACGTACTGCCCCACGACCGGATGGTTGAAGCCAGGGCCAGAGCGGATGTTGAGGGCAAGATCTTGGGGAGTGATGACCGTAGCCAGGTTGCGATCGTCGCCCATCTGCCCACCGCCAACGGGGGACACGCTGATCAGATTGCCTGCTACCCAGGTGGCATCGTCCAGTTGCACCCAGCCATTGCGGCGCACCCCGGTCACTTGTAGGGGAGTACCCCGGCGCACCTTACGGTGCACACCGGTATTGGTACCCGGCCCCCAGCGCACGTTGAGCGCGTAGCCCTGGGGGGTGTTGACATAGACCGTTCCGCCCCGGTGGCTGTTGGCCCAAGCCGGTGAGCCCAGGCTGCTGCCCAGCACGATCGCACCCGCTGCAAACCCCAGCGCATAGGATACTTGCAGCCCTTTGCCCATTGGCATTGCCACCAATGGCTCTGGGTTAGGGTCGGCATCGAGACTGGTTTCCCAGGCCAGCCACAGCAGGTTTTGGGCTAGGCTATCCATCGGTCAGCAGAGTTAAAGTCAGAATGGTGAAACCACTTTAATCATAGTAGTTTTCGCTAAATCCTTTGGAATGTTTACAGAACGGGCAGAGATGCGGGCGCAATCGTCCTCTGACTCGGCCTAGGCAGAGGCTACCCCTAGGGGCGGCACAATCAGCAACGTGAGCCCGTAGCGGCCCACTACCGTCACCCAACTAGACGGGGCCAGGGCAATACCCCCATCGACAACGCCTTCGTAAACCCGAGCCGGCCAGTAGGTGCCCTCGTAATAAACCCGCCCCTCCAGCTGGGCGGTAATGGGACACTCTACCCGCGCGGTTTTGGGGGTGTCAAAGAGTTCTAACGTGTGGGCCAGATTCATCGCTATCCTCCCAATGATAAATATCGTGGTTATTTTTTTGCTTACCTGTAAGTGCTGTTGGGGGGCTGACTGTGACAACCCAAAGATGTGTAGCGGTACTCCAAAATTGCTTTGGGCTAGTCTTTTAGGTATCAGTCTTGGGGAGCAGCGCTCCTACCCGTGCACGAACCCGTTAGTTTGGCCCATGATTTGCCCCCGCTCTAACGCAGGCTCTGCCCTAAAGCGAATCTAAGCCAGCGCAGCTCTAAACCAGTTAATGAAGGACGATAGAGGGCAAAGCGCTGGCCTAAGGTTAGCCCTATGACAGATTTTGAAGCGTTTACCGCAGCCCGCTAACCCAGGGCTAAACCCGCTACTCTGCTCGGGTTTTTCCAAGCCTGTTATAAGTGAAAAATACCAAAACCAAGTTCTTGAACTGGGTTTCTCGACGGAAAGAGTCACGGGTTTACAGTGACATCGGTGAATTAGTTATGGTATAAACAACTAAAATAATCGCGCTGTTCAATGACCTATTCCGCGCTTGTGGCCGCTCCCGAAGACTACGGCCTGCTGACCGATCTGTACCAGCTCACCATGGCGAGCTGCTACGCGGGTGAGGGCATGGCCGATCGCCGGGCCAGTTTTGAGCTGTTTGCTCGCCGCCTGCCCAGCGGCTATGGCTACCTGATTGCCATGGGGCTGGCCCAGGCGATGGAGTACCTGGCTAACCTGCGGTTCTCAGAGCGCCATCTGGAAGCCCTGCGGCAAACGGGGCTGTTTGACCACGCCCCCGACGGGTTTTGGCGGCGGCTGGGCGAGGGTGGCTTTACCGGCGACCTGTGGGCGGTGCCCGAGGGTACGGTGGTGTTTGCCAATCAGCCGCTGCTGCGGGTAGAGGCCCCCCTGTGGCAGGCCCAACTTGCCGAGACCTACCTACTCAACACCCTCAACTACCAAACTCTAGTCGCCACGCGGGCAGCCCGGCTGCGGGATGTGGCGGGACCGGCGGCGAAGCTGCTAGAGTTTGGCACCCGCCGAGCCTTTAGCCCCCAGGGGGCGCTGTGGGCGGCGCGGGCGGCCCTGGCGGCGGGGCTAGACGCCACCTCCAACGTGCTGGCGGCGCTAGAGCTGGGGCGGCAGCCCACGGGTACCATGGCCCACGCCCTAGTGATGGTCTTTGCGGCCCTGGAGGGCCATGAGGACGACGCTTTTAAGGCCTTTCAGCGCTACTTTCCGGGGGCGGCTCTGCTGATCGATACCTACGACACGGTGGCGGCGGCAGAACGGCTGGCGGGCCAAGTGCCACCGGTAGCAGCGGTGCGGATCGATTCGGGTGACCTGGTGGAGCTGTCGAAGGCGGTGCGATCGCACCTGCCCGAGGCTAAAATCTTTGCCAGCGGCGACCTGGATGAGTACGAAATTGCTCGGCTGCGGCGGGCGGGGGCCGCGATCGACGGCTACGGCCTGGGCACCAAACTGGTCACCGGCGACCCGGTCAACGGCGTGTATAAACTGGTTGATATCGACGGCGTAGCGGTCATGAAAGAATCGAGCCACAAGGCCACTCTGCCGGGGCGCAAGCAAATTTTTCGGCGCTACGACGGCGGCCAGGCGGTGGGCGATCGCCTCGGACTGGTAGGCGAGACCGCTGCCCCCGGTGAGCAGCCCCTCTTGCAGCTCGTAGTCAAGCAGGGGCAGCCCTTGCAGGAGTTAGAATCGCTGGATGCGATCGCCGCCCGCACCGCGGCCTCGGTGGCTAGCCTGCCGTCGTCTGTGCGCCAGCTAGAGCACCCGGCCACTTACTCGGTAGCGCTCTCCGATGCGCTGGAGGAGCTGGCGGCGCGCACCCGTCGCCGTCCGTCACCGCTCCCCCAGCCCTGAGCCTGGCTCCTCTGACCTCGCCTGACCTAGACCAATCGCCGCCCTATGGACTGCCCTGAGACGCTTCACATCGCCCTGTTTGGCACCAGTGCCGACCCGCCCCACCGGGGTCATGCCGCCATTTTGTCCTGGCTGGCTACCCAGTTTGACCACGTGGCCGTGTGGACGGCGAACAACCCCTTCAAGGCGCACCAGACCGATTTGGGCGATCGCTTTCGCATGCTGGAGCTGCTGATTGACGAGCTAGAGACGCCGCCCCAGCGCGTGCAGGTGCACCCCGAGCTGAGCCACCTGCGCACGGTGGTTACCCTGGAGCGATCGCGGCAAATTTGGCCCAGTGCCCGGTTTTCTCTCGTCGTCGGGGCCGACCTGGTCGAGCAACTGCCCACCTGGCACCGGGCCGAAGAGATCTTCGCCGCGGTGGATATTCTAGTGATTCCGCGCCCGGGGTATGACCTCACCGAGGCGGGCCTGGCCGATCTGCGACAGCGCACTTCGGTGACCGTAGCGGCCATGCCTGCGATCGATGTGTCGTCGTCTCGCTACCGACAGTGCGACGATGGCGCCAACGCCTCCAGCGCCCCCAAGCTCACCCCAGCGGTGCAGGCCTACATTGCTCAACATCACCTCTACCCATGTCCGCAAAACTCCACCGAACTGACCACTCCCTAAGCCCGGTGCCCCTAGCCGACTTTAAGGTGGGGGTCGACAACGTAATTTTTTCTGTCGATACCCAGCAAAACCGGCTGCTGGTGCTGGTGGTCATGCGCCACGACGCCCCCTTTGCGGGCTACTGGAGCCTGCCCGGCACCCTGGTGCGCCAGGGCGAATCGCTCGAAGCCGCCGCCTACCGCGTGCTGGCCGAAAAAATCCGGGTTAATACCCTCTACCTGGAGCAGCTCTACACCTTTGGCGGCCCCGATCGCGACCCCCGCGAATCGCCGACGGCCTTTGACGTGCGCTACCTGTCGGTCAGCCACTTCGCCCTGGTGCGCTTTGAAGACGCCGAACTGATTGCCGACGGCGTCAGCGGCATTGCTTGGTACCCCCTGGCCCAGGTGCCCCAGCTCGCCTTCGACCACAACGAGATTCTCGCCTACGGCTACCGTCGCCTGCGCAACAAGCTGGAATACAGCCCGATCGCCTTCGACGTGCTGCCCGAAGTCTTTACCCTAGGCGACCTCTACCAGCTCTACGTCACCGTGCTGGGGGAAGGCTTTTCGGATTATTCCAACTTTCGCGCCCGGCTGCTCAAGCTGGGTTTTTTGCAGGATACCGGCCACAAAGCCTCGCGCGGCGCCGGGCGGCCCGCCAGCCTGTATCGGTTTGATGCCGCCGCCTTTGAGCCCTGTAAAGACAAGCCAATGGTGTTTATTTAAGATGAAAGACAGGGCACCTAAAAATCGAACCCTCGAACTCACCGCTGAGGAGCGAGAGGTATGTTTGCAGCGATTGATTAGCCTGGATTGCGAACAACGGCCCGCCAATATTCTCAATCAAACAATTTGCCAAGACTTGTTTGGCG
Organism: Nodosilinea sp.; assembly: GCA_035644955.1. Lineage (GTDB taxonomy): Bacteria > Cyanobacteriota > Cyanobacteriia > Phormidesmidales > Phormidesmidaceae > Nodosilinea. The sequence continues at coordinate 4,946 of DASQNN010000255.1, forward strand.
CTCTGCCCTACCTGCCCAAAAACTTCGTGGATTTGTTAATTGTTGATCCGCCCTACAACCTGACTAAAACCTTCAACGGCAGCCAGTTTAGGCAGCGCGATCGCGCCTCCTACGCCGACTGGCTCCACAGCTGGATTTTGCAGCTCAAACCCCTGCTAAAGCCCCAGGCTTCGGCCTATTTCTGCGCCGACTGGGCGACTTCAACGGCAATGTGTCCAGTGCTAGAGCAGCACTTCGCCGTCAGAAATAGAATTACCTGGGAGCGCGAAAAAGGGCGCGGTGCCCAGGCCAACTGGAAGAACACCAGCGAAGACATTTGGTTTTGCACCGTCTCTGAAACTTACACATTCAATGTGGATGCGGTGAAGCTCAAACGCCAGGTGATGGCCCCCTACAGAACTGCGGCAGGACAGCCCAAAGACTGGGACGATGCCGGAGCCGAAAAGTATCGCCTCACCCACCCCTCCAACCTGTGGACCGATATCACCGTGCCCTTTTGGTCTATGCCCGAAAACACCGACCACCCAACCCAAAAGCCCGAAAAATTGATCGCCAAACTCATTCTGGCCAGCTCTAACTCGAACGATGTGGTGTTTGACCCCTTTCTGGGCAGCGGCACGACCTCGGTGGTGGCCAAGAAACTGGGCCGACGGTACGTGGGCATTGAGCAAGACCCCGACTACTGCTGCCTGGCCGAAAAGCGTTTGGCCCTGGCCGATACCGACCTCGCTATTCAGGGATACGCCGACGGAGTGTTTTGGGAGCGCAACACCCTGCCTGCCAAACCGGGTCGCCAACAGAAATCCCTGGCCCCAGGGGCGTGAATTACGGTTTTGGTTGAGTTTAGTTTTTGAGCCCCAGTTTTTGAGCCTAGTTTTTAAGCCCCAGTTTTTAAGCCTATGAAACCCTATGAAAATTGCGATCGCCCAGCTTAATCCCACCATTGGCGACCTGGCCCACAACGCCCAGCAGGTGCTCGATGCCGCCCACCAGGCCGATCGCCTGGGAGCCCAGGTGCTGGTCACCACCGAGCTGGTGCTGTGCGGCTACCCACCGCGAGACCTGCTGCTACAGCCCGGCTTTATTGCCGCCATGGCCCAAACCCTGGCAGATTTAGCCGCCGCGCTGCCCTCCCCCATGGCCGTGCTGGTGGGATTTGCCGCCGCCAATCCTAAAGCCCGCCACCAGGGCGAAAAGCCCCTGTTCAACAGCACCGCCCTGCTCCAGGGGGGACAGGTGCAGCAGGTGTTTCACAAACAGCTGTTGCCCACCTACGACGTCTTTGACGAAAACCGCTACTTCGCCTCGGGCCAGGGGCCGAGCAGCTTTACCCTACCTCTGGGCGACTGGGGCTTGCGGATCGGCGTCACCATCTGCGAAGACCTGTGGAACGACGAAGAGTTTTGGGGCGGACGCAGCTACCCCCGCAACCCGATCGCCGACCTGGCCAGAGACGGGGTCGATCTGGTTGTCAACCTCTCCGCCTCGCCCTACTCGCTCAACAAGGCCCAGGTGCGTACCGCCATGCTGGCCCACAGCGCGACCCGATTTCGCTGCCCCATTCTCTACGCCAACCAGGTGGGGGCCAACGACGACCTGATCTTTGACGGCACCAGCCTGGCCTTCAACCGCCAGGGAGACCTGGTGGCACGGCTGCCCTCCTACCAGGCGGGGCTGGCGGTGGTGGAGTACGACCCGGTGACGCGCGATCTGTGCCCCGGCGACATCGCCCCCCTGCCCGCTGACGACAACGAGGCCCTGTGGTCGGCCCTGGTGCTGGGGGTGCGCGACTACACCCACAAGTGCGGCTTTTCTAAGGCGGTGATTGGCCTCAGCGGCGGCATTGACTCGGCGCTAGTGGCGGCGATCGCTGCCGCCGCCCTCGGCCCCGACAACGTGCTCGGCGTGCTCATGCCCTCCCCCTACAGCTCTGACCACTCGGTCAGCGATGCCCTGGCCCTGGCCCACACCCTGGGCATTGCTCACCAAACCCTGGCCATTGGCCCGCTGATGGCCGACTACGACCAGGTGCTCGATCCCCTATTCGCAGGCACCGGCCCCGGCATCGCCGAAGAGAATATCCAGTCGCGCATTCGCGGCAATTTGCTGATGGCAATTTCAAATAAGTTTGGCCACCTGCTGCTGTCCACGGGCAACAAGTCGGAGATGGCGGTGGGCTACTGCACCCTCTACGGCGACATGAATGGCGGCCTGGCGGTCATTGCCGACGTGCCCAAAACGCGGGTCTACGCTCTCTGCCAGTGGCTCAACCAGCAGGTCGGCAGCGGTCATAGTGGTTCTGGCCCGGGTGGTTTGGGCGAACTGGGCGATCGCGCCAGCGCCCTCTCCGAGGGCCTCATTCCCCAGCACATTCTCGACAAGCCCCCCAGTGCCGAACTCAAGCCCGGTCAGGTTGACCAAGATTCCCTGCCCCCCTACGAGGTGCTGGACGACATTTTGGAACGCCTGGTGCAGCGCCACGAGTCGCTGGCCGATATCGTTGCCGCTGGCCACGATGTCGCCGTGGTGGATAAGGTGGTGCGGCTGGTGGCGCGGGCCGAGTTCAAGCGGCGGCAGGCGCCGCCGGTGCTCAAGGTCACCGATCGCGCCTTTGGCATGGGCTGGCGCATGCCCATCGCCAACCGCTGGACAAGTAAAGCGCTGGCCCAGCCCACCCCCCCGAAGCCGCTGCTTCAGGCCTAGGCCAACCGCTCCGTGCTGGTCCCCTGGCCACGCCCCCATGGTTAGCATGGCGGGAATTTCGTCGGGCCAGGGCGGCAAAAGCCGGGAGCGTCGCGCTAGGCTGGGATGGTGCCGTTATCTGGGTTTCCATGCCGACCTCCGAGTCTTCAGCGCCCCCCGCTTGGCCCACGTCCGACAGCGTTGCCAACGGCTTCGATGCTCAGCACCCCCCCGACCCCAAGCTGATCGATGCCTGCGTGCACTGCGGGTTTTGCCTCACCACCTGCCCCAGCTACCGGGTGCTCGGCACCGAAATGGACTCGCCCCGGGGCCGCATCTACTTAATGGATGCAATCAACACCGGCGAAGCGCCCCTGTCGGCCACCTCGGCCCAGCACTTCGACTCGTGCCTGGGCTGTCTGGCCTGCACCACCGCCTGCCCCTCGGGGGTACAGTACGACCAGCTGATTGCGGCGGTACGGCCCCAAGTCGAGCGCAACCACAGTCGGCCTTTGCCGGAGCGGCTGGTGCGATCGCTGATCTTTAGCCTATTTCCGTACCCCACCCGGCTGCGGGCGATGGCGGGGCCGCTGTACCTGTACCAAAAGCTGGGGATCTCCAAGCTAGTGCAGAAAACCGGGCTGCTGGCCAAGCTGTCCCCTAGCCTGGCGGCGATGGAGTCGCTGCTGCCCCCGATCACCACCGAGAGCTTTCAGGACGATCTGCCCGAACTCATTCCTGCGGTAGGCCCAAAGCGCTACCGGGTGGGCATGGTGCTGGGCTGCGTGCAGCGGGTGTTTTTCTCCGATGTGAATGCGGCCACGGCGCGGGTGCTGGCCGCCAACGGCTGCGAGGTGGTGATTCCCCACGAGCAGGGATGCTGCGCGGCGCTGCCCGCCCACCAGGGGCAGGAGGCCCAGGCCCAAACCCTGGCCCGCCGCATGATCGACTGCTTTGAGGCCGCCGAGGTCGATTACGTGGTGATCAACGCTGCGGGCTGCGGCCACACCCTGAAGGAGTACCACCACATTTTGCAGGATGACCCAGAGTATTCTGCCCGCGCCAAAGCCTTTGTCGCCAAGGTTAGAGATGTGCAAGAATTTTTGGCCCAGGTGGGGCTGACCACGCCTCTGCACCCCCTCACCGAGGGCAACCTGCCCATCGTCTATCAAGACGCCTGCCACCTGCTCCACGGGCAAAAGATCAGCCTTCAGCCCCGGCAGCTGCTGCGCCAAATCCCCGGCGTCACACTGCGGGAACCCATCGATGCCGCCCTCTGCTGCGGCAGCGCCGGAGTCTACAACATGCTGCACCCCAGCGTGGCCGCCGAGCTAGGCCAGATGAAAGTCAAGAGCCTGCTCAATACGGGGGCGACCCTGGTGGCTTCTCCCAACCCCGGCTGCTCGCTGCAAATTCAGCAGCACATGGCCGGGCAGCAGCGCGCTATTCCCCTCTTTCACCCGATTGAGCTGCTCGACTTCTCCATGCGTGGGGTGCCACTGCCCTTGGAGAAGAATGGCTGACCTGGCGAGGGTATTCTAAGACCCGAGGCCCCCCGTAGGACCTGCTTCCCTTCATGTCTCTGCCACAATGACTCCTGTTCATCACCGCCGCACACAGCTCAAAACCCAGCTGCTTCAGCACATTGAAGCCCTAGAACCTGAGGATGCCATTCTGCCCGCTGAGCATCCCGCAATTGATCAGATCATCTGTGAATTAGAAGCGCTCAACCCGATCGCTCAGCCCCTGCGCCCGGAGCACTGGCCGATGCTGCTGGGGTCCTGGGCGCTGGTGTACGCCTCGCAGGGCACGGTAGTCACCCGCCGCCTGGGTCGCCAGCTTCCTCTACCAGTGGGCATTCAGCGGGTTTGGCAGCGGTTGATTAGCCCCGAGGGACAGGGAAATCTGCTGAAAGACCGGGCCGGCAAAACCCAGAGCCTAGCAGCGATCGCCACCGAAAATGGTGCTGTGCTCTCGCTGCCGTTTCTGGGCGAACTCACCGCCACCGCCCAGGGCGTTTGGCACCCCTTTGAGGAAGGCGAAAGCGCCCGCGTCAGCTTTGGGGCCTTTAGCCTACAGGCCACCCGTTTGCTGGGCATTGCCGGGCTGCATCTGCCCCAAATCACCGTGCCGGTGCTTGAATTTCTCCGCCAGGAAGCCCTGTGGATTACCTCGTACCTAGACGAAGACCTGCGGTTTGGGCGCGGGGCGACGGGAAATTTGTTTGTGTTTCGGCGGTAGTTAGCAATCGCGCGGCGATCGCACCCCCGGCTTTGGCCCCCTCAACTCGCGCTTCACCACAATTGCCCACTTGTCGACCATTGTCAGCATGGCGGGCAAATCCTTAGAGCAGCGGGCCTGCCAGCCCAGTTCGGTCACCACAGCGTTGAAAGTGCGGTTTTGGGTCATGCGATAGGCAATTTCTTCCACCTCGGCCCAGGTCAGGTCGCTTTCTACAAAGGCCTGAATCATCACGTTGAGCAGGTGCTGGTAGCGGTTGCCGTCCCGCTCCGTCATCATGGTGTGGGGAATGTCGAGCACCCGATTAAACAAAATATGCCAGCTCTGGGGCTGGTGCTTGAGGGCGGCCTGAAAGAAGTGCCGGTGGTCGGAGTTGCTAACCGCCCGATCGCTGGCGCTGGAGATGGTTAAGGTTGGGGCCACCGGGGCCTGCTTGACCCGCTGCTGACAGGTTTGCCCCAGCTGCAGCACGGCTCGCAGGGCCGGGGTCGCAAACCCGCTATAGCCCAGGCTGGGGGGCGGGTTTTTGAGCGCTGCGTCGGGCGGAGCGGAGGCCCAGGCAAAGTAGGTGTCAATCTTGTTGACAAACAGGTCGATAACTTTGTTGCTGCCGCTCCAGTAGGGGGCACAGAGAATGGCGCGATCGACCCGGGCAGCTTTTTCTAGCGCCAGCCAGCTGGCCAGAGTGCCGCCGCCCGATAGGCCGGCCACTACCACGCGATCGCCCAACCGACTAGCCAGGTTAAGCCACTGGATGCCAAAGGCTTGGTATACCTCCGGGTCGATGGGCAGGGGTGGCGGATTGTCTTTACCCCAGGTGCCGGCTCGACCGTGGCCCGGCAGCAGGGGGGCCACCACGTTGTACCCCGCTCGGTAAAAGTGTTGGCCAATAGGGTCCATCTGATAGGGGCCAGCGGTGAACCCGTGAAAAAAGAGACACACCCGGTCGGTAGGCTGGGAATGCAGCCAGGCGCGGGTGTGGAGGGCCTCATCCATCAGGCCATAGCGGGCTTCCTGCTGCTTAAGGTCGCGCTCTAGTACGCGCTTGAGGGTTACATAGTCGGCCATAGGGGAACTTAGAGTCGCCGTAGCAGGCTAGGGCCGTGGGTATCGGTGCCGCAGGTGGTGAGTAACCCGTAGTCGTGGGCAAGCTGCTCCACGATGGGGGTTTGACGGGGGCAGGGCGTCCAGTTTTCGGGGTTGGCGTAGGCGTAGTAGGTCTCGGCCCCGTCGATACCCAGAGCCGCTGCAATGGGGATGAGACTCTTAGCCGACACCCGATAACGAGCCGGGTGAGCCAGCACCGCAATACCGCCCGCGGCCTGGATGGCTAGAATCACCGCCGCCGCCAGTTTAGCATCGCCCCGGGGCGCGTAGCCCCGCAGGTAGGGCTCGATCGCATCGTGGCTGGGCACAAAGCCATAGCCCAGAATGTGCACTTCGGTTTCGGCCAGAATAGCGGTAATTTCTACGCCGGTAAACAGCCGGGGAACGGCCCCGCCCTGGCCCCGCTGGCGGCTGCGCAGGGAGGTGGGATGGCGCCACTGCCAGTCTTCGAGCCAGGCTTTGGCCTGATGGTAGCCCTTGACGTTGTGGTGGTCGGTAATAGCAAAGGCCCTGAGGCCAATATTGACCACCTGCTCCATCAAACCGGCGGGGGTGAGCTTGCCGTCGGAGCAAGCGGTATGCATGTGAAAGTTGTAGGTATAGGGGCAGCTGGTTGCGTCTACGGCTGCAAAAATTTTTCTCAGCATTTCAGCATCCCCAGTGTGGGGGTGCTGATTAAGGGTGCTGAGATGGGAAGTTGCAACCATGAATTTTAGGGAGAAATGCTGCGTTTTACCAAACGTTCTTCATTAAATATATAACTTTGACCCTTTGACTGAGGGAGAATTTGTGCTTTAAACAACCAGAAAGCAGTAGCTTGGATGCCTAAATTGCTGTTCTAGGCTGGAGTCACTCACTCAACCCACACCTAAGCCATGGGTGTGTAGCGTTCTTTAACCTAACAAAAACAGCCCCGACAAAGTGTTCGTTACTGACGGATTGCAAGCTACTGTGGGGAAAGTTTGCCTACTGCAACGGCTGCCCTGGCCTATGACTCGCGATCGCGCCCACCCGTCTTCAGCGTCCGATTCGCCCGCCCAGGGCGAGGCCGGCTATTGGCAACAGCGTCCGGCGACAGGGGCTGACCCAGGGCTGCGAGCGTCGCAGTACATGACCCAACTGCGCGATTTGGCCGTGCAGCCCCGCTGGATTGGCCTTGACCACATCGCCGATCCGCCAGGGGTGGCCCTGACCTGGATCGGGCACCACATTCACCAAGTCAATCAGCAGCTCAATACCATTCTGCTCGATCTGCTGGCCTGTTTTGAGCCGGCCCAGCGACCCAGGGTGCAGATTTTTGCGGCCCCCCTGGTACCCCAGGCGGGGGTGGATGGGTTTTACAACGACGGCACTGTGCCCATCACCCTGATGGTCGACCCAGGCCGCATTGTGCCCGCCGACTGGCCCAGCCTGGTGGCCCACGAACTGGCCCATGGGGTGGCTGGGGCCAGCGGGCACGGAGCCGAGTTTGGCCGCGCGATCGCCCATCTGTGCCTGGCCCAAGACCTGCCGTTGCCCCCGCCCACCCTCAATGCCGAGGCTCTGCGCCACTGGCCCCCCTGCCGCCGCAACCCTCGACCCGAGCAGTTTTGGCTCGGACAGCTGGCCTGGTCGTCGGGCAACTAGCCCCTGCGGTTTGCCCGCTCGCCTTACCCTATTGAAGGCCCCATTGAATGGGAGAATAGCCAAGACCCGCCTTACAGGATTTTTGCAGACTATGAAACGCCTACTGGCCATGCTGGCACTCGCTCTCATGTTTTGGGGTTTCGGCTTTGCCCCCGCCGAAGCCGCCATTCCCGACGATGTGGAGAAGTTGCTCGACACCAAAAAGTGCCAGGTGTGCATTCTCAACGAGGCCGATCTCAGCCATGCCGACCTGCAGGGGGCCAACCTCAAAATTGCCGTGCTTACCCGGGCCAACCTGGCCGGGGCCGACCTGGGCAAAGCCAACCTCACGCTGAGCGAAATGGAAGGGGCCAACCTGAGTGGGGCCAGTCTGGTGGGTGCCCAGCTGAATGGCGCCAATCTTCCCAGTGCCAACCTCTCTGGAGCCGATCTTTCCAATGCTGAAATGACCCAGGCCAATCTCACAGATGCCGACCTGACCGACGCCAACCTCAGCGGTGCGGTTATGCTCAGCGTTACCCTGGGCACCGCCAATTTAGAGGGGGCCAACCTGCGGGGCGCCAACCTACGCGGCGTCAACCGCAGCATGGTGCGGTTTTGCAACACCACCATGCCCGACGGCACCATCGAGAACCGCGACTGCTAAGCCCTGCCCAGAACCTTGGCCTGAAAATATAGCGGTGGCCAGTTCGCTTTTGGCATCAGTAACCGTCATTAGCGAAAACTCGGATGGCGAACTGGCGTACAGCCATGGCCAGAATGGTTAGAACATTCTCCATACCGCTAACCCCTAGGGGTTCTCCTTGCCGTAGGCCTGCCAGGCCAGATCGACTAGCCCGTTGACAATGGCCGCCGCCACCACAGCGCTGCCCTTGCGACCGTTGATGCATACGTGGGGCACCATGGTGTCTTGCAGGCGGGCCTTGGTCACGGCGGTGTCGATAAACCCGGCGGGGGTGGCTACAACCAGGGCTGGGCGCACCTTTTCGGCATCGATCAAATCGACTAGGGTGGCCAGCGCCGCCTCGGAGGCTCCGACGACAAAAATGCCCTCGGGGTAGCGCTGAGCCAGGGTTTCGACCCCCCAGGAAGCCTGACTTTTGCCCTTCTGAGGGCGGGTCAGGGCATCCATGCTGCAATAGACGGGGTTGGCAAAGGTCTGCTGAATGCCAGGGGTAATGCCTACCTGCACCATGGGCACATCGACAATGATGGTGGTGCGGGCCGCTAGGGCTGCTGCCCCCGATTGCAGCGCCTGATCGGAAAAGTGAATTTGAGTTTTAAAGTCAAAGTCTGCGGTGGCGTAAATTACCCGACGCACGATTTCGTACTCCGAGGGCGAGAAGCTGTGGTCGCCAATTTCGGAGTCAAGCACTCGTAGGCTGTGGGCATCGGTCACATGCCATTCCATAAAAACCGGGAGAATGGGGTCAGATCGCTGGGCTAAGTTTAGCCAGGTCTGGGTAGCAGCGCAATGGGTAGAGGCGGGAAGGTAAGTGGAGAGGGTGAGGAAGGTAAGTGGAGAGGGTGAGGAAGATGAGGTGGATGAGGAAGGTGAAAATGTCGCAGTCCCAATCCCAAATCCCCTCCCTACCCACCCACTCTCCTACCCGTCTACCCACCCACCCTACTATTCACCTGCCGTTGCGAGAATAGCGCTAACGGCCTCGACTAACCGCTCCACCTGGGGGGGCTCAATCCAGTAGTGGGTGACGGCGCGCAGGGTGCGATCGCCGTAGCCGCCCAGGTACAAGCCGTAGTCGGCGCGCAGGGTTTCAATCAGCCGCTCAGGAGCCATGGCCACGTCTTCGGCCAAATTAAAAAACACCATATTGGTCTCAACTACGGCCGGGTCAATCTCTATGCCGGGGATGGCAGCCAGTCCCTGGGCCAAGGTCTGGGCGTTGTCGTGGTCGGTCTGGAGCCGCTGGGTCATGGTTTGAAGGGCCAGAATGCCCGCCGCTGCCAGCATCCCCGCCTGGCGCATGCCACCGCCCAGCAGCTTGCGATGGCGGCGAGCCCGATGGATAAATGCCTCGCTGCCCACCAGCACCGAGCCCACCGGGGCGCACAGCCCCTTGCTCAGGCACACGCTCACCGAGTCGACGTGGGTGGTGATGGCGGTGGGGTCTAGCCCCAGGGCGGTGGCGGCATTAAACAACCGCGCCCCGTCCAGGTGAACTCTGAGATCGTGGGTTTGGGCTAGGGCGCTGACTGCCGCAAAGTAGTCGGGTTCGATGGCGGCCCCGTTGTTGCCGCCGGAGCTATTTTCGAGCAGCACCAGACGGCTGTGGGGCAGGTGCGGATTGTCTACCCGCATCGCCGCTTGGATGCGGTCTAGCGCCATGCGGCCCCGACTGTCGGTGGGCAGGGGGCGGGTCGTAATGCCGCCCAGCACGGCAATGCCCCCGGCCTCCCAGCAGAAGGTGTGGGCGTCTTCCCCCAGAATGGCTTCGTCGCCCCGCTGGGCGTGGGTAAGGGCGGCAATCAGGTTGCCCTGGGTGCCGCTGGTGACAAACAGCCCCGCCCCTTTGCCCAACAGACTGGCGGCCAGGGTTTCTAGCTCGTTGACGGTGGGGTCTTCGCCGTAAACGTCATCCCCTAGTTCGGCGGCGGCCATGGCGTCGTGCATGGCGGGGGTGGGCCAGGTGACGGTATCGGAGCGAAAGTCGACGGAGGGGTGGATAGTGGCCATTGGGGGTAGGGGAGTAGGTGTGAGGTGACGGGGCCGAGCGGGGCGATCGCCAAACCGCTGCTGGGCCAAGAGATCGGGCGGGGGACTATTGGCCGGGGGCCTGGGTGACACAGGCGGACAGCATGCCCAGGGCAACCCCGGTGAGCATTCCCTTGAGACTGACCATCAGACCTGCTCCACCTAAAGGGCTAAGCTCACTGTAGCGTCGTAGCCAAGGGTCGGACTAGGGCATGGCGATTCTCTAGCTGCGAAAGAGGCGAGTGTAAAGGGCTTCGTGCTGCATGGTGGCCAGGGAGGTGCCCCAGCTGCTGAGGCTGAGGTCGTCGAGGGTGGTGGTGGCAAGGCAGCGATCGCAGGTGGTCTCCAGGGCTGGGTACAGCTCCAGCAGCATCTGCTGGCCCACGGTTTGCCCCAGGGGAATGAGCTTAACGGCGCTGGTAATCAGGTTGGCGGCCCAGCTGTGCAGGTAGCCCAGCACCGCCGCCTGGGCCTCGATCTCCCACCGGGCGGCCACCAGACCAAAGGCCACGGCAAAGTTGCAAGGGGTGCCCGCTGCGCTCAGCCAGGGTTTGAGATCGGGGTGCAGGTGGGTGGCCATGCGCACCAGGGCGCGGCCCATAGCCCAGCTCTGCTGGCGGGCTTCTTCGCTGTCGCGGAGGGCAGACAGCTGGTGGTTGAGAGCGGCGATTCTTGAAAGGCTCGCTGCGCGAGTCGCCCCCAGGGACCCCTGGTCACCCATCTCGCTCAAGCCGGCTTGGGCAAAGGCCTGGTAGGCCAGACTCACCGCTGCGCCATCGATCGCCACCAGCCCGTAGGTTAGCTCCTGCTCTAGCCACGCCACCAGAGCGGCGGGGGTGACAACCACCCCCTGGTCTACCAGGGTCTCTAGCCCTTCAGAATAGCTGTAGGCCCCCACGGGCAGGGCCGGGCTGGTGAGCTGCAGCAGCCGCAGCAAAGCCTGGGGATTAGTTGTGGTCATGGTCGTGGGGGTGGCTGTAAACGCCAGAGCGATAGGCTCCGGCCTCGGGTTCAAAGGGTAGGGTTGTCGCCGCCAGCTCTAGCCCCCCCAGCTGGCTCAGCATGGCTTCTAGCACCGGGTCGGGCTCTAACTTGAGGCAGTCGGTGGCCAGCTCTAGGGCTACGTGGCGATTGCCCAGATGGTAGGCCGCCCGCAGCAGAGCAAAGCCAGAGGCGGCGGTGACCACGACCACGGGCTCGGGCTTGGCGACCACGCGAATCACTGCGTCTGTACGGCCCCCGCCCCCCCTAGTTTCACTGGCGTCGTCTGTGCCCGTGCTGCCCTCGGGGGCATCGCCGCTGAGCAAATCACCGCCGCGCAGCACCGTGCCCCGAGCCAGGTTTAGGTAAAGAGGGGTGCCATCGTCGGCGGTAAAGCGGTGGCGAGACTTGGCGCGATCGCTGGCCGTCAGTGACAGGGTGGCCACTACAGGGGCGGCGGCATCGGGGGGCAGCACACGGGTAACGGTCAGCACAGCAGCATAGAAAGTGGAGAGGCTAGGCAGCTTATTCGTTTTACCATAGCGGGCAGATATGCCGTTCAATACATACAGATAAACTCACTGTAGCGGCCTCGGTTGTCTCTACGGCCTGGTCTTACCTGCTGGCGCGGTCTGGCGCTGTCTCATCATCGTTACCCCCCCACCTATGCCTAATATTGCCGTCGAAAGTGTTTTCATTTTTCTGTTGATTGTGGCCAACGGGGTGTTTTCGGGTTCAGAAATTGCCCTGGTGTCGGCCCGTAAGGCTCGCCTCGAAAACCAGGCCCGCCAGGGCAATGCCAAGGCGCGGCTGGCCCTCAAACTGGCCAACGACCCCAACGACTTTTTATCGACGGTGCAAATTGGCATTACTCTAATTGGCATTTTGAGCGGTGCCCTGGGGGGAGCCACTGTGGCCAATCACCTGCGGCAGTGGTTGGCCACAGTGCCGGCCCTAGCGGCTTACAGCGACATACTGAGTCTGTCGGTGGTGGTGGGGCTGATTACCTATCTATCGCTAGTAGTGGGAGAACTGGTGCCCAAGCGCATTGCGCTCAGCTACCCAGAAGCCATCGCTTGCCAGGTGGCGCGGCCCATGCGGCGGCTGTCTCGGCTGGCGGCCCCGCTGGTGGCGCTGCTGGGGTGGTCAACTCGCTTTTTGGTCAACCTCATGGGGCTTAAAGAACGGCCCGAAGCCGCCATTACCGAAGAAGAGCTGCGCCTGCTGATTGACCAGGGCACCGAGGCTGGCACCTTTGAAGTGGCTGAACAAGAAATGATGGGGCGGGTGCTGCAGCTGGGCGATCGCCCGATCCGCTCGATCATGACCCCTCGCACCGACATTGAATGGCTGGATGTAGACGCCTCCTTTGCCGAACACAGCGAGTTGGTCATGCAGAGTGCCCACTCCCACTTTCCGGTCTGCAACGACAGCATCGACGACTGTATGGGGGTGGTGTCGCTCAAGGCGCTGTTGCCCAACTACCTAAGCCAAAACACCGAGCCGATAACGCTGCTGAGCCTGCTGCAGCCGCCCCTGTTTGTGGCCGAGAGTACCTACGTGCTCAAGGTGCTAGAGCTGTTTAAGTCATCGGGCACCCACTTTGCCATGGTGCTCGACGAGTACGGCGGAGTCGAGGGGCTCGTCACCCTCAACGACGTGGTCGAGGCCATTGTCGGCGACCTACCGTCTATTGAAGATGCCGAAGCCCCCATGGTGATGCAGCGGGAAGACGGCTCCTGGCTGCTCGACGGGCTGCTGCCGGTGGATGACCTAAAAGATCTGCTCAACCGCGAGCAGCTCACCGAAGACGAAGACAACTACCATACCCTGGCGGGCTTCATCATCCGGCACATGGGGCACATCCCCAACACGGGCGACTTTTTTGAGTGGGAGGGGCTGCGGTTTGAGGTGGTGGATATGGATGGCCGCCGGGTAGATAAGGTGCTGCTTGAAAACCTGCTGCCGCAAACGGAGCTGCCCCCCACTGACGACGACGACGATATGTAGACGCACAGCGGCTTCTAGCCTGGAAATAGAGCGCGGGAAGGGGGCGGCGACGCTATTCCTTAACAACCGCCGGGGCGTAGTCGGCTAAAAAGGCCAGGGGGTTAGCCATGGTGGCGGCAAAGCCGAGAATGCCCGGGTCGCGGTGCTCGTACAGCAGCTTGCCATCGCTATCAAACAAAAAGGTACCACCGCGCTGGGTCAGGTAGGCGGCATCGGGCACGTAGGTGCTCCAATGGCTCAGCACCTCGGTCATGTTGCGCAGGCGCAGGGTGGCCAGCTCGATGGGCCGCTGAAACCCGCTGCCGCCGACAATGTTAAAGGCTTTGCCAGTCAGGGGCGGTAGCGGCCCCGCCTGCACCAATTCGTCGTCGCCAATCAGCTGGGGGGCGCGGCGATCGCCCGTGTAGCCCCGCAGCACCTCGCGCAGTGTGCCGGGGCTGGCAATACCTGCACACATCAGCATCAAATTTAGCCAGGCCGCCTGCCCTGGTTTCAGCCCTGGTGGGTTTAGGGTCAGCCCGGCGTATAGACCCAGCTCGCGGTGCAGGGCAGCGGTCTCATCCACCCAAAGAGAGGCGCTAGGAAAGCCGGTATAGGTGCAAAACTGCCGACCGGAAGCGCGATCGCCAATGCCCACCGCCCGCACCGCGATATTTTGTTGGCGCAGGGTTTCAGCCTCTCGCTGCAGCCACCAGGCGTATTCCAAACTGTCAAAGTCGCCCAGCTGGGGCCACACCAGCACCAGTATTTGAGCCGCAGCCTCACAGCCCGTTAGAAGGGGCACCCGCTCACCGTCGCTCACCCGCTGCCGCTGGGTCTGCTGCAAAATGTCGTAGCTACTCACGCGATCGCCTCCTCGCCTGTATCCACTCATACCAAATCCTGAATGCATACCCCCGATTTGTAGGGGCGTAGCATGCTACGCCCTACGGGGTTCCTGATTATGAATTGGGGTTTACCAAATCGGATTTGGTATCAACGTCAGCCACCCCCTTATGATCAAGGGCTGCCGGTGCTGCGTCAATACAGCTCCGAGTTTTACAAGGGCATGGCCAAAACCATTGACACCGTCAGCCTCCGCCGAGATCGGGCGACGTTTGTGCAGCGCTCCACAAGGCAAACGGCATGGCCAATGGTGAATCGCCCCAGGCAGATGGTTTATCCTAGACCAAGCCCGCTTTTAACGGCAGGGTCATGCAGCAACCGCCCCCTGGGCAACAGGTTTTTGCACGGCTGAGCCACGGGTGGCTGCGAGCCCGCTAGCGATGCCAGTTTGGGCCGCGAGCGCCCCAAGCAAGCGAGCCAAACCTATCCTTACCCAGAATCAGGTGCCCATGAAAATTGCAATTACCGGAGCCACGGGTTTCGTTGGCAGCCGCCTGGTAGAACGGCTCCAGGCCGAGGGCCATACCATTGTGGTGCTAACCCGCAGCCTGGACCATGGTCGCCGGGTGTTTCCCGCAATTGCCTTTCCCAACGTCGAGGTGGTGGGCTACAGCCCCCTAGAGTCGGGCGATTGGCAAGGGGGCTTGCTCTCGGGCTGCGATGGGGTCGTCAACCTGGCCGGAGCGCCCATTTCCGAGCGCTGGAGCGAGGAGCACAAGCAGGATATTATCGACAGCCGCAAGGTGGGCACCGAAAAGCTAGTGGAAGCCCTGGCCCAGGCCGACCCCAAGCCAGCGGTGTGGATCAACGCCTCGGCCATTGGCTACTACGGCACCAGTGAAAGCGCCACCTTTGACGAAACCAGCACTCCGGTTGAAAACGACTTTCTCTCCCAGGTGTGCCAGGCCTGGGAGGGCGCAGCCCAGCCGGTCAAAGACTACGGCACTCGTCTGGTCATTCTGCGCTTTGGCATTGTGCTCGGTATGGGCGGGGCCGTGGCCAAAATGCTCACCCCCTTCCGCATGTTCGCCGGTGGCCCCATCGGCAGCGGTCGCCAGTGGTTTTCGTGGATTCACCGCGATGACCTGGTGAGCTTGATTATCAAGGCGCTGCAAGATCCGCAGATGGAGGGCATTTACAACGGTACTGCCCCCAACCCGGTACGGATGGCCGAGTTTTGCAACACCCTCGGCAAGGTGCTCAACCGCCCTTCCTGGCTGCCCGTGCCCGACTTTGTCCTAGAAGCTATTTTGGGCGACGGGGCCCAGGTGGTGCTAGAAGGACAGCAGGTCTTGCCCAAGCGTACCGAGGCCACTGGGTTTACCTACCACTACAGCCAGGTCAAAGAGGCCCTCGACGAAATTGTTTAAGTCCAAGCCCCTTCGCCCCCCCTTCAGCCCCCCTCGCCTAAACGATTGAACTAAAACCCGCCATGGATATTGGTGAACTGCGCCGTGACTACACCCAGCGGGGGTTAGATCTCGCTGACCTCAACCCCGACCCCTTTGCCCAGTTTGAGCTGTGGTTTAAGCAGGCCCGCGAGGCCGAGCTGCTGGAACCTAATGCCCTAGTGCTGTCAACGGTCTCGCCAGCTGGGGCACCTTACCAGCGCACGGTGCTGCTCAAGTACTTCGATCGCGATGGGTTTGTCTTCTTTACCAACTACGGCAGCCGCAAGGCCCAGCACATGGCAGAAAATGCCCAGGTTCCCATGCTGTTTCCCTGGTACCCGTTAGAGCGACAGCTGGCGATCGCCGGTACCGCCAGCAAAATTTCGCCGGCCGAGTCGCTGCGATACTTCTCGTCGCGCCCGCGAGGCAGTCAGCTGGGGGCCTGGGTGTCGCAGCAGA
>DASQNN010000256.1:0-7601 GCA_035644955.1 Nodosilinea sp.
TTGGAAGTGATGCCCTAAAGCTTGGCTACTAGCAGAGGGGCAGGATCCCTAAGCAGTAAAATCGCGCGCTCTGGCACTGGGTTGATGGTGGGCAGTGCCCACCCTACCTATGAATCGCTGTGCTTTAAGGGAACGGGCTACCCATTGATCCGAGGGCAGACTACCCATTCATCCGGGGTTAATCCAACAAATGTTAGCCTGGCGAACTTTCTGGGCAGCCCCTTTCTGTTTTTGAATAACCTCTCGCAGCTTCTCTCGGTCTATTTCACTGATCCCCACGGCGTATTTCTTGGCTGGTATGGTGACCTCCTGAGCAATCCTTGGCTCTAATGGGTTACCACTTTCACTATCTCAAATCCTAAGTTTGACAAATCACTAAGCCCAAAAAAACTGTCCCGGTGAGCCTATCGCCACCGGAACAGTCAGAAGCTACAGCCTGGCTGGCTGACCTACAACTTGCGAGATCCGCCGCCTTCAACGGCGGGTTTGCGCCAGAGACGGGCAAAGCGTTCTTTGACCACCAGCCACAGAAAGGGAAAATCGTCGACTAGGTAGCGCTTCCACAGCCGTCCCGGCTCGGTGCTCAGGCGGTAGAGCCACTCTAGCCCCAGCTTGCTGAGCAGCTCTGGCGACCGAGGTTTGTTGCCGGCCTCAAAGTCAATGGCGGCCCCTACGGCCAGAAAGATATCGATGTTGGGCAGCTGCTCCCGGTACTTGGTAATCCACTTTTCCTGTTTGGGGGCACCCACCCCTACCACCAGCACATTGGCTGGCGACTGACGGATCATCTCAAGAATGCGATCGCACTCGGCCTCGTCTTTTTCAAACCCAAAGGTGGGCGAGTGAGCCTGCACAATAATTTGCCGACCAACGCGGGCATTGATGCGCTCCATGGCCTGAGCTGCAATACCTTCGGCGCCACCCATCAAAAAGATCTTAATCGCCTCGTTGTGGCGGTGGTGCTCACAGAACATCGGGAATAGGTCTGAACCCGAGATTTTGGCCTTTAGAGGCGTTCCCAAAAACTTGGAGGCAAACATGAGCACCTGGCTATCGCAAACGCGATAGTCGGCCTTGCTGTAGGCCTTGACAAAGTCGGGATCCTTTTGCAGCTTCATCAGGTGGTCAACGTTGGGGGTAAAGACCACGCCCTGCTTGAGCTGACTCAAAAAGTCATTGACCGAAACATTGTCGATGGGAATACTGAGAATCTCGACCTGATTTTGCAGGCGATCGTACTGCTGCTTGCGCAGTTCTCGGGCGGTAGACTCTAGGGCCGCTTTACGAAACTGGCGGTAGAGCTGCTTGACTTCCGTGGCCGGAACCAGCTGCTGCTGCTGCCCTGCCGCCATCTCAGCAACCCCAAGAGAAACAGGGACGACAAGGGGCGCACCGTTGGTGTCTAAACCCTGCTCTACAGCGGTGTCGATGACAACGTCATCGACAGCTGACGTAAAAACCTGGTCGGTAGGCTGTAACTCCATAGGATTATCCAAACTTCAAGAACCAGAGAGGTAACTGACTAGCTACAGTGATTGAATGAATTTCAGCCTGCTGTAGGACGGTCCCCACATTTATTGCTCAACTCTCCAAGGCCCGTTGTTAGGGCAGATGCAACCGTCGCTACACGCTAACTCAGCGGTATAAAAATAACAAGATATTTCAGTATAATTACGGCCTTTATGAGGTGTGCTCATGGGTGGATTGTCTTGTGAAAGAGGCCCAAAACCCAGATCGAGCAGACTGCCAACCATAAACTTTCAGTGGCTCATTCATACTAAGGTTAGGGGCCGAGAAAGCACGGGCATCCCCAACGCAGTTCACAAAAGCTGAACACCTCTGTAAAGTTGCGCCTGAAGAAAATTAGGTCTGCAACCACCCGGCTTCAAAGGCAGAGGATGTAATCTCCCCATAGACAGAGATACGACGCCTGATCCTTTAAAATTGCAGCAGTCTTTGTATTATTTCTGTGCCGCCGTGGTTCGCTAGGGTGAGTACAGGCTCTCCCCATTGCTCCTTAAAACCCGCCATTGCCCATGACTTCTCCTCCTCGCGACGTTCAGCTCTACGCCATGGCCGCCGGCACTACGGTCTTGCGCTGCCGCAGTTGGAACCGCCTGCGGTTCGAGATTGAGTACGGCCTAGAGCGGGGAACCACGGCGAATAGCTACCTTATTCAGGGCGATCGCACCGCGCTGATTGACCCCCCAGGTGAGTCGTTTAGTGAAATATTTTTGGCGGCTCTAGAGCGTCACATCGACCTCTACCAGCTCAACTACATTATTTTGGGGCACATCAACCCCAACCGGGCCGAGACTTTAAAGATTCTGCTGAAACGGTTGCCAGAAGTTACGGTGGTGTGTTCAAACCCCGCTGCCCTGGCCCTTAAAGACCTGCTGTCCGACGTATCGCCTCGATTGCGGGTCATCCGCAGCGGTGACGATTACCTGGATTTAGGTCAGGGGCATCACCTTCAGTTTGAGCTGATTCCAACGCCGCGCTACCCAGGGGGGCTGGCCACCTTCGACCCCTACTCCCGAGTCCTGTATTCCGACAAGTTTTTTGGAGCGCACCGCTGCGACGATTCGGTCTTTGACCTGAGCTGGCAGGACCTGCTAGAAGACCGGCGCTACTACTTCGACTGCCTATTTGCTGCCAGCGCTCGGCAGGTGCTGGCAGCCCTGGGGCGCATGACTACCCTGTCCTTTCAAACCCTGGCTCCGGGCCACGGGCCGGTGGTACGCTACAGTTCTCACGAGCTGGTGCAGAGCTACCGCGACTGGGCCCAGGCCCAAACCAGCCAGGAGCTCTCGGTGGCGCTGATCTACGCCTCGGCCTACGGCAATACGGCCACCATCGCCCAGGCTCTGGCGCGGGGCATTACCAAGGCCGGGGTATCGGTGGAGTCGATTAACGCCGAACAGGCCAGCCCCGAGGACATCAAAACAGCGGTGGAGGGCTCTGCTGGGTTTTTGATGGGGTCGCCCACCCTGGGCGGCCATGCCCCGACCCCCATGCAGACAGCCCTGGGTATTGTGCTGTCGACCGCCTCTAAGGCTCAGCCTGCCGGGGTGTTTGGGTCGTTTGGCTGGAGCGGTGAGGCCATTGACCTGCTGGAGAGCAAGCTCAAAGACGGCGGCTACAGCCTGGCCTTTGAGCCCATTCGCGTCAAGTTTAAGCCCACCGATGTCACCCTTAAGTACTGCGAAGAGGTGGGTACCGACTTTGCCCAAACCCTGAAGAAAGCCAAGCGGGCGAAGCAGCCCCGCACCCCAGCGTCGTCGGTGGAGCAGGCGGTGGGGCGTATTGTCGGGTCGCTGTGCATTGTGACGGCCCGCCAGGGGGGGGTGTCGAGCGCTATGCTGGCCTCCTGGGTGTCCCAGGCGTCGTTTTCACCGCCGGGGTTTACGGTGGCGGTGGCGAAAGATCGGGCGATCGAGTCGCTGCTGTACCCGGGCAACCCCTTTGTGCTGAATATCTTGGCGGAGGGGCGGCACCTGGGGCCGATGAAGCACTTTCTTAAACCCTTTGCCCCCGGGGAAGATCGCTTTGCCGATGTAGACACGGAGGTGGCTGAGAACGGGGCGCTGATTTTGACCGACGCGATCGCGTGCCTGGAATGCTCCGTAGACCAGCGCATGGAATGTGGCGACCACTGGCTGGTCTACGCCACGGTACAGGCGGGGCGGGTGCTCGACGGCGACGGCAAAACTGCTATTCACCACCGCAATACCGGCACCCACTATTAAGCTGCGTGAACGACTGGCGCTGAATTGGCTACGCCACAACTGAATATGCTACCAGTAGGGATACTGCCCGAAGGGCTGAGCGGCTTAACTGGAGCACGTTTCAGCCCGCTCCGGGGCCTAGGTCTTAGGCTCGGGGGGTGGGGGCAGATGTGGTCGTGTCACTGGTGGTTAGGGCTCTCTAGGCTATGGGCATTAGGGTATGCGGCACAATTTGGCCCATACCGCCGACCGCGACCTTAAGCAAACCGCTTTAAAATCCCCAAGGTGTATGCCCGTTGTCTCTCACTGCTCCGATCGCGGCCAAACGTTGCAGTCGGTCTACAGGTTTTTAGATCGTCGGCTTGGTCAGGCGAGGCAGAGTCACCAGCCCCAGTTGGTGACTCTGAGTTTTGATATTCCTGCGGTCGATCCGCTGCTGGTGCTGGCCCGCCTGGCCCCCAGCGGCGATCGCCACCTGTATCTTGAAAATCCGGTGGCCCAGACATCGGTGGTGGGCTTTGGGACGGCCCTGGTGTACGAAACCGCCGGAGCCCATCGATTTGCCCAAGCTCGTCAGTTTATCGACCAGTGGTGCAGCAAAACCCACCGCTACAGCGAAGCAGGGGTGACTGCTTCCCTCAGCGGGGCCGATTGGGCCCGATTTTTTTGCGCGTTTACCTTTTTTGCCGACCAGCGGGGCGCCGAGGCGGCCTTTCCGGCGGCCATGGTGATGCTGCCCCAGTGGCAGCTGGTCCGCCAGAACCACCAGGGAGTGCTAACGCTGAACCACCTGGTCACGGCAACTACTGACGTGGGAGCAATTCTAGATAACCTGGCCGACCAGCTGCGAGCGGTAGAACGCCTGGGTACCACCCAATGGCGCCACCCCGGACCGCCGGTTCGCCTGCCGGTACAGCCTGCCGCCGCCGCCGGGCAGCGGTTTAGGTCGGCGGTCAATGGCGCCCTGGGCTACATGGGCCAGCACCCGGTGCAAAAAATTGTGCTAGCCCACGCCCTCGACTGGGTCAGTGCTGAGCCGATTCAGCCCCTGGCTGCCCTCGGTCGCCTGCGACAGCGCTACCCCGACTGCCATGTTTTTTCGGTTGGGCAGGGCAACGGCAAAACCTTTATGGGAGCCAGCCCTGAGCGGTTGTTAAGCCTGACCCAGGGGCAGCTGATCACCGATGCCCTGGCGGGGTCGGCCCCCCGCGGCCCGGCCCCCTCCCAGGATGACTACCTGGCCCAGGCGCTGTTGCGCAATCCGAAGGAACGGGGTGAGCACCGCCTGGTGGTGGAGTTTTTAGCGCGGCAGCTCCAGGGGGTGGGGCTGTGGCCCCAGTATCAGCTTCAGCCTGGGGTGCGACGACTGTCCAACATTCAGCACCTGCATACGCCAATGCGAGCCAGGGTGCCTCGCCACATTCATCCGCTGCAAATTGTGGAGGCCCTGCACCCGACCCCCGCCGTGGCCGGGGTGCCCACCCGCGAAGCCTGCGACCAAATCTTACGTTTTGAAGACTTTGACCGGGGGCTCTACGCCGCCCCCCTGGGGTGGGTCGGGGCAAACGGCGACAGTGAGTTTATTGTTGGCATTCGCTCGGCTCTAGTGGCCGATACCTGGGTGCGGCTGTACGCTGGGGCTGGTATTGTGGCAGGGTCCGACCCCGATCGCGAGTGGGCTGAGATCAAGCTCAAACTCCGTGCCCTGGGCGAGTCGCTGGTGTAAGCTACCTGCCCATGAGTCCTGATTTTCACAGTCTTGATTTTCGCAATACCAACGCTCTGTGGGCCTCGGTGCTGGCGGCCACCCTGGCGCGGCTGGGGCTAAGGACAGCGGTCATTTCCCCCGGTTCGCGATCGACGCCCCTGACGGTGGCGCTGGCTTGCCACCCCGCGATCGAGGCGGTGCCCGTGCTCGACGAGCGCTCGGCGGCCTTTTTTGCCCTGGGGATAGCCCGCCGCACTGGGCTACCGGTGGCGCTGGTGTGCACCTCTGGCACCGCTGGGGCCAACTATTACCCTGCTGTCATTGAGGCGAAGGAAAGCCGCATTCCCCTGCTGGTACTGACCGCCGATCGCCCGCCTGAGCTGCGCGACTGCGCCTCGGGCCAAACCATCGATCAGCAAAAGCTGTTTGGCGCTTTTCCCCGCTGGTACGCGGAGCTGGCGGTGCCTGTGGCCGAGGAGGCCATGCTGCGCTATCTGCGGCAAACCCTGGTGCAGGCCTGGGGGCGATCGCTGTACCCGGTGGCAGGGCCAGTGCACCTCAACTGTCCCTTTCGCGACCCCCTCGCCCCCATTGCAGACGGCTCGGTCACCCATCTTCAGGGGGCGTGGGACGATCGCTTCTTTGAGCACGTTGCTGCTCCTGAACCGGCGATCGCACTGGTTGGGGCCCGCCCTGGGGCTGAGAACGGGGCAGCAACGCTGCTGGCGACTTGGCGAGGGTGCGATCGCGGCCTCATCGTTGCTGGGCCGGCCCAGCCTACCCATCCCCTGGGCTACTGCAAGGCCGTGGCTGCGCTGGCAGACCATCTAGGCTGGCCGGTGCTGGCCGAGGGGCTGTCACCGCTGCGCAACGGGGCGGCCCTAAACCCTGCCCTGGTGACGACCTACGACCTGGCGGTGGGTCAGCCCCGTTGGGCGGCCGATCTAGCGCCTCAGCAGGTCATTCAGCTCGGCCCCCTACCCACTAGCAAGCGGCTGCGCCAGTGGCTGCAAGCGACTCAACCCCGGCGCTGGGTACTCGACCCCCTGAGGGAGACCCTGGACCCCCTCCACGGCCCGGCTACCGCTGTGCCCCTGGCCCTAGAGTCGCTGGCGTCGGCCATTGCCCCCGGGCAAAAACCTCGCACCACCCCCTACCTGGAGCAGTGGCTGATCCTAGAGCACCGGCTGCGCCACCATCTCGATACCGCCCTGGACGAGTTGACCGACCCCTTTGAAGGCAAGGTGCCCTGGCTGCTGGCCCACTGTTTGCCGGTAGATACGCCGCTGGTGATCGCCAACAGCATGGCCATCCGCGATGTGGAGTGGTTTTGGCCGCCCGGCGATCGCGGCATTCGCCCCTACTGCAACCGGGGTGCCAACGGCATCGACGGCACCCTGTCTACGGCCCTGGGAATTGCCCACGGCGGCCTGCCCACGGTGCTGATCACCGGCGATCTGGCCCTGCTGCACGACACCAACGGCTGGCTCAGCCTGCCCCGCCTGCGCGGCCATCTCACCGTGGTGGTGGTCAACAACCAGGGCGGCGGCATCTTCGAGCGGCTGCCCGTTGCCACCCTGGCCGGCCCAGCCGAAACCTGGTTTGAAGATTTCTTTGCAACGCCCCAAACTGTAGACTTTAACCGGCTCTGCGCCGCCTACGGGGTCAGCTACGAACAAATCGAAACCTGGGACCAGCTAGAGGCCAGCGTCAGCGCTCTGCCCCAGCGAGGGGCGCGGCTGTTAGAAATCCGGTGCGATCGCAAACAGTCCCACGCCTGTCGCGAAACCCTGCTCACCCCACCCCAAGATCTGCCGTTTCCTCACCCCTAATGGTCCACCCCCTCAACTCACCTAACCCGCCTAGTCACCTACCTATCCACCTCTCAACTCCCCTTCGCCTGGGGTAGCCAGAACGTAAACTCGCTGCCCTGGCCCAGCTCGCTCTTGACCTCAATCTTGCCCCCCTGTACTTCTACCAGGCGGCGGCAGATGGTCAGGCCTAGGCCAGTACCCCCAGAGCTGCGGTTGCGCGAGCGATCGGCCCGCCAAAATCGCTCAAATACGTAGGGTACGTCTGCCTCGGCAATGCCGATGCCGGTGTCGGCCACGCTGACGTAGACCCGGCCTGGCTTAGCCCAGGCGTTGATCGTGACCGATCCCTTT
>DASQNN010000257.1:0-2854 GCA_035644955.1 Nodosilinea sp.
GAGCCTGGCCGAAGCGCTGGTGGCCGCCGGGGCCGACATCATTCAGACCGAGGGGGGCACCTCTAGCCAGCCCACCCACCCCGGCACCCTGGGGCTAATTGAGAAGGCCGCTCCTACCCTGGCTGCCGCCCACGCCATTTCCCGCGCGGTGTCGGTGCCGGTGCTGTGCGCCTCAGGCCTGTCGGATGTGACGGCACCCCTGGCGATCGCAGCCGGGGCCGCTGGGGTTGGTATTGGCTCGGCCGTAAATAAGCTCGACAACCCTCTGGCCATGGTGGCCGTCGTGCGCCAGCTGGTCGAAAGCCTGCAAACGGTGCAAGTATCGGCAGCGCTGCGGTAGATCGTCGGCAAACTGTCTGAGTTTATATCTAGGGATATTTAGGGCGACCCGTTTAGGGAGAGGCGTTTGCCTGTCTTTAAACGGGTCGTCAGCGATCAGGGCTGATGTTGAATCGATCGCGACTAATACTAGACCTTATCGGAAATAGGAATCTCTGCATGCAAATGAACGCATTAACCTTACGAGCATTCGATTTCAGGTAAAGAATGGACTGCTTTTTTAATTCCGATTAAGTCTACTGAATCCGCCTTGGCTAGGCTCGGTTGGGCTGGCAAACACCGTTTGCCCCTACGCAAGCTGCCTGTTTGGAATCGGGGTTATGTGATTCGGATTCGTTATCAGAAGCTTGGCTGCTAAAAAGAAGCCTTTTTTAGCAGCTTTGATTAGCAAGATAGAGGGCTATAACCACTCAAAGAGGGAGGAGCACAGGCCTAAAGCCAACATAACCAGCTTTGTTGCCTGGCGACTAGAGCGCAGGCCGGCATAATCTACCTCTGTGGTATGTACCATCGGCCTGGATCGATGATATACACCATAGGAAGAGGAAGCCCTAAAAGAATAAATACCTAGCATGGTGGGTGTGCAAAGTTTCACCTTTTGGCATGGTAGATAACTATTAGGATCACCGAGGGGAAAAGGTGAGTGTAGGTAAAGACGAATTTTTGACTCCGTATATTGATAAGGTGCAGTCCCATATTCAGACGCTTTACCGAGACGCCCAGCAGTTTCCGGTCAATCATTCGCTGCAGCTGGTGATCACTTTAGAAGAGCTCAGGCTAGCGATCGAAGAACTACACGTCGCCGAAGAAGAACTCTTAGCCCAGAACGAGCAGCTGATTGCCACTCAGCAGGCGCTTGAAGTTGAGAGCCAGCGCTACCAAGACCTGTTTGAGCTAGCCCCAGACGGCTACGTGGTCACCGATGTCAACGGGGTGGTGCAAGAGGCCAACTACGCCGCCGCCGCTTTGTTTAATCGCGAGAAAAAGTATCTAATTGGCAAACCTCTGGTCACTCACGTGCCGCCGTCAGAACGGCTGGCCTTTCGCTCTCTGCTCAACCAGATTGCCTCCTCCCAGCGCGTGCAGGGGTGGGAGCTGACGCTGCAGAGGGTTAAAGCCGACGACATTGTAGTCGCTATGACCGTTGAAACCGTCAAAAATGCGGCCGACAAAGCGGTAGCCGTGCGATGGCAAATGCGGGATATTAGCGATCGCAAAAAAGCCGAGGCCGCCCTCAGCCAGCTCCAGGCCCAAAACCTGGAACTGCTGGAAGCCGACCGCCTGCGCACCCAGCTGCTGGCCACCGTTTCCCACGAACTCAAAACCCCCCTGCACGCTGTTTTGGGGTTTTCGCAAATTTTGATGAAGCAGCTGCCCTGTCAGCAAGATGCCACCACCAGCAAAATGGCAGAGCGCATTTTTCACAATGGTCAGCACCTGCTCAAGCTGATTGAAAGCATGCTGAGCTTCTCACAGCTGCGGGTACAGCAGGTTGAACTTCAGCTCGAAACCTTTGACCTGGCAGAACTGGTGACCACCACCCTAGACGAGCTGTCTTCTTTGGCCGACCAAAAGGCCCTGCTCTTAGAGACAGAACTACCCGATGGCCCCTTTCTGGTAGTAAACGATCGCGATCGCCTGCGCCAAATTATCACCAACCTGGTGTCAAACGCGATTAAATTTACCAATGCCGGTCGGGTTGTGGTTATTGTGCGCGCCCTGCCCCCAGACCGACTGCTGCTGGCGGTTCGAGATACCGGCTGTGGCATTAGCGCCGCCGATCAGGCCAAGATTTTTCACGAGTTTTGGCAGGTTCACGATATCCGCAACAAAAAAGATAGGGGTACGTCGGGTACAGGGCTGGGGCTAGCGATTGTACAGGCCCTAGTCAAAGTCATGCAGGGCACCATCACCGTCGAAAGTGAACTTGGGCGGGGCAGTCAGTTTCGAGTTGAGCTACCGCAAACCGTGACCCCCCACCCGACCAACTCATCTACTCTGCCGCTTATTTGAGCAAGCTAGGGCAACCTAACCCCGTACCGGGGTAGCGGCCTGGGCCGATGTATTTTAGAACGGTTTTTATCTGTCAAAGGAATGATTGGCGCGATCGCGATCGCCCTACCGCCGCCACCGCTACAGTCGGGGCCAATGGTGAAAATTTTAAGGGTAAATAAGGATCAGCAGGGGATTAAGCCTACAGCAAATCCCTGTTCTAAAAGCCTCTCAACTAGCTCCTCGGCAGCTGTTTCGTATAGAGCGCAACTTATTTATTCCTTAGAGGGATGTTTATAGTTGATAACGTTAATAAGCTTGTAATTGAGCTTGGACTGTTTTATTACTCTACTTACAGGAGCAGGTTATGGCAAATCACCCCATTGTCGTAATTGGTGCTTCTGCGGGGGGCGTCGAGGCGCTGAACCAGCTAGTTGAGCAACTGCCTCCCAGGCTCAGCGCTGCGATTTTTGTGGCGCTACATTTTCCGGCGGGCAGCGCTAGTTTTTTGCCTGAAATTCTC
>DASQNN010000258.1:0-5915 GCA_035644955.1 Nodosilinea sp.
GAGCTAGAGGGCATCGAGCGCCGCCTGATGCAGCTGGAGATGGAAAAACTGTCGCTAGAAGCTGAAAATGGCACCGCGACGAAAGCCTCACGTACTCGCCTCAGCCGCATTGAGCAAGAGATCGCCGAACTCCAGGCTAAGCAGACCGAGTTTAGCGGCCAGTGGCAGAGCGAAAAGCAGGCCCTAGAGGCCATTAATGCTCTGAAAGAAGAAGAAGACCAGATTCGCATCCAGATTCAGCAGGCGGAGCGCGCCTACGACCTCAACAAGGCTGCCCAGCTCAAGTACGGCAGGCTGGAGGCGATTCAGCGCGATCGCGAAACCCTAGAAGCCCAGCTGATCGAAGTGCAGGCCCAGGGCAACACCCTGCTGCGCGAGCAGGTCACCGAGGCCGACATTGCCGAGATTGTCGCTAAGTGGACGGGCATCCCCGTCAACCGGCTGATGGAGTCGGAGCGGCAAAAGCTACTCCAGCTCGAAGGCCACCTCCACGAGCGGATAATCGGCCAAGACGAGGCCGTAGAGGCCGTTGCCGCCGCCATTCGTCGCGCCCGCGCCGGCATGAATGACCAGGGCCGTCCCCTGGGCTCTTTCCTGTTTATGGGGCCGACCGGGGTGGGCAAAACCGAGCTGGCCCGCGCCCTGGCGGAATTTCTGTTCGACACCGAAGATGCGCTGATCCGCATCGACATGTCGGAATACATGGAAAAAAACGCCGTATCGCGGCTGGTGGGGGCACCCCCCGGCTACGTCGGTTACGAAGACGGCGGTCAGCTTTCTGAAGCGGTGCGTCGCCACCCCTACTCGGTGGTGCTGCTCGACGAGGTGGAAAAAGCCCACCCCGACGTGTTCAACATTCTGCTCCAGGTGCTCGACGATGGCCGTATTACCGACTCCCAGGGCCACCGGGTCGACTTTCGCAACACCGTGGTGATCATGACCAGCAACTTGGGCAGTGACCACATTTTGGAACTGGCGGGGGACGACGATCGCTACGACGAAATGCGCACTCAGGTGCTTAAGGCGCTGCAAAAGCAGTTTCGCCCCGAGTTTCTCAACCGTGTGGATGATCTCATCCTCTTCCACTCGCTGCGCAAGAGCGAGCTGCGCAAGATTGTGGCCCTGCAAATTCGGCGGGTGCAGCGTCGCCTGGCCGATCAGACCATTGGTCTAGAGATTGCCGACCCAGCCATCGATTTTATCGCCGAGAGTGGTTACGACCCCGTTTACGGAGCGCGTCCGCTGAAGCGAGCTATTCAGCGGCTGCTTGAAAACCCGATCGCCACCAAAATCCTAGAGACCACCTTTGCTCAGGGCGCTACCATCACCGTAGAGTTGCAGGATGGGAAACTGGAGTTTAGTCATCAGGAGCCCGCTGCCCCAGAGGCTCCAGCGACGGCAGCGGTAGAGGAAACCAAGGTCGAGTCGGTGGTGGGCAGCTAGAGGGCTTTGCAGGTGCTAAGGGGGTCTAGCCGCCCACCGAAGCCCCCAAGAGGCCGCCTTACAGGGTAGCAATTCTGGAACACTGGACTATGGCCTGCCAGCGGGTCGTCAGCCACTCGAAGGTTTGCACTGAGTGAGAAAAAACAGCTGTGGGTGCGATCGCACTTCTAGATTCGATAGCCCCAGCGCTTGGCGGCGGAGCATCGCTGGGTAGGCGGGAGAAGGCTGGATGGGATGTTGTACACCCTCAAACGGTAAGAAAAGCTAAAACAGCCAAACCCCCTAGAACAACCATGGCTCAACGGTTCTAGAGGGTAACCTGGGGTTTACAGACTGCTGTGGTTCTCGCTCGACAGCGCTGTCTAAGCTGTCTTTGGAGGCTTTGCGGTCGAATGCTCTGCCCACTTTCCTAAAGTAGCCAAACTACGGCTAGGCCTTAGCAAACTTGGCTGATGCTCAGCAAACCTAGTATTTATTTAGGTTGATGCCAGCTTCCTTGGCCATGACATCAAGGCCCTTGGTTTGCAGAGTCTTGATCGCTTTAGTCGACAGGCGCAGTTTTACCCAACGCTTGCCCTGGGGCCACCAGACGCGCTTCTCTTGCAGATTGGCCTCTTGCAGGCGCTTGGTGCGGCGGTGGGAGTGAGAGATAGAAAAGGCGTTATTGGCCTTCTTTCCGGTTAGTTCACAATGACGAGCCATGGGTATTCTCCGACGGTAATCAAACGGCACAATAGCGCAGCTTCAGATTATAGCAGAGCTGTTCTAGTAGACAACACCTGAAATGCACTAGGTTTAGGACACGGTGCTACCCATAGGGTTTGAAACCCGTCAAGCGCTTCAGACTGGTTGCTAGAGGTCAAAAAAAGCTTGTGTCATCGGTTTGCCTAACCGCCAGGACGGGCCAGTGGCTCGGTGGGCGGAAAAGGCAGGGGCCGATACCACTGCGGTCGAGCCTGGGGAAAGGGGGAGGGCTGGACCAGCTGCTGCTTGACCTGGTTGAGGTCTTGGTTGAGTTCGCGAATGCGGCGGGAGAGCAGCCGAATGACGTTGACGGCAATGCCCGGCGTTTCGTCAATGGCGTCGTAGAGCTGCTGCTGGGTGAGCACCAGACAGGAGCAGGGTTCTAGGGTGGTCACCGAGGCCGATCGCGGCTCGGCATCAAACACCGACATTTCACCAAAGCAGTCGTTTTTGGCCAGCTGGGCCACCTGCTGACCGCCAATGTGCACGCTGACCCGCCCCGTCACCACAATGTACATCGATCGCCCTTCCTGGCCCTGGGTAATGATGGTGTAATTGCCTTCGTAGAACACCTCATCCATCACCGAGGCCAGCCGCACCAAAAAGTCGTCCCGCAGTTCTTTGAACATGGAGACGTTGCGAATAAAGAGGAGTCGTTCGACGCTGTTTAACATACAGGGGGATGGCAGAAACGCTCGCGGCGCAGCAGGTCTTGGTCGTTACCGGGGCAGGCTCGGCTCCAAATTATAGGTGCTGATCAGCTGTTTGACCTGGGCCAACACCAGGGGGTTGGCGTCTTGCTGCATCAGGGGCAGCAGCTCCCGGAGGGCTCGGGGTGAGGCCACCGCCAAGTAGGCCAGCACCGCCTCGCGCACAAAGCCGGTGGGGTGCTGCAGCGAGGCCAGGGTGTGCTCGGCGGTGAGGTTCCACCGCTGTAACCGAGCCAGGTGAAAGCAGCAGGCAACGGCCCAGTCTGACAAAAAGTTGCGCAGGTCGAGCAGCTGCCGCAGGCGATCGCCCGGATTGAGAGGCTGGTAGGGAATCAGCGGCGTAGACAGGGCCAGGCGCTTTAGCTTTTCGGCGTCGGGGCGGCGATCGAGCAGCAGCAAGATCGATCGCTTGTTGGCCACGTCTACCACGTTGTCGAGAATTTCAATCCCTCGCGCCCAGCTGGAGGCCGAGCCGCTGAGGCTAACCTGGGCCGCCTGAATGGCGGTGGCGGGCGACACAAACCGCAGCAACATAAACAGTCGCTCGGTGGCGTCGGTCTGCAAGCCGTCGAGGGCCTCGCGCAGCAAATCCGCCTCAACCCCCTCGACCCGGCTGGCGGCCAGATCGACCTTGGCGGCTAGCACCTGGCCGGCAAAGGCCAGCTCGGTATTGAGCAGGTCTTCGATGCCGCCGCGACCCAGCATGCGATCGAGGGCCTCATCGATCAGCGCCGATCGCCGCACCCCCGACTCCTGGTAGAGGCTGAGCAAAATCCGCAGAATGTGACGGCGGGTGTTGCCCCAGGTGGTGATCAGGTTTTGAATCAAAAACTCCAGGGCGGGCAGCGTGCCAATGTTGCCGATCACCTGCCAGGCCTGGTTGCGCAAGATCTCGGGTCGGTAGCTGTCGAGGGCCAGCTCTTGCAGCATGGGCAGAGCCTCGTTGCCCAGGCGGGTGAGGGCGGCCACAGCCGCCTCACGGGTCGATTTATACTGCAGCGCCTTGAGCAGCGAGGGGTAGTATTTTTTGTACTGGGTGGCGGCGATCGCCTCCAGCAGCGCCCGCCGCACCCGCAGGGAAGAGTCTTGCAGCAGGTCGTCGATGTAAATGCTGAGCGACTCCATGTAGTCGGCCTCGCCCAGGGCGCGACAGCCCATCACCCGCTCGCGCTCCTCATCGTGCACCAGCATTTTGCGCAGGGTAGCGGTGGCCTCGGCCCGCTCTTGCAGGTTGCCCCGCCGCAGCATCAGCGATGCCGCCGTCCCCCGCACCACCGCATCGACCTCGGGCTGCAGGTAGGGGCGCAGGTCGTTGATGTTAAAGCGCTCCTGGGCCAGCCACACGTAGCGCAGAGCCAGGGCCAAAATCTCCGGCGTCTGGTTGGGCACCTGCAAGAGTTCCTGCACCTGGGCTGTATAGGCACCATTGGGGTGCTCCAGCATAGCCTCCAGGCTCTGGCGCTGCAGGCTGGGGGGCAGCTCGGCCAGGCGCGGGGCCAAGATCTCACCGACGTTTTTGGGGTCAATATGGCTGAGCAGCTCAATGCACGATCGCTTGTTGGCCTCTAGCCCCGGCTGCTCCAGCTGCTCGATAAAGGCACGTTTCAGTACCCGCAGGTTGGCGTCTGAGAAGGTCAGTAGGCCGCGCTCAGCCCCTCGAACTAGGAGGTTGAGGTAGCGCGATCGCAGCAGCACCATAATCGCAAACCACACCAGCGCCGCCACCACCGTACTGAGCAAAAACAGCCGCGCCTGCACCAGCGTATCGGTCAGGCCAATGCGGTTGCAAAAGGCGATGGTGAGCAGAATGGCGACCCCAGTTCCGCCCATGGACAGAGGCTCGGCAATGCCGCCCACCCACGACTGCACCGTACTGCGCACCTGGTCAGGAATTGGCTGAAACAGAATCGGCCGCGTGGTCGCCACCAGGGTGTAGCGCAGCCACTCATCAAAAAACTTCAGCACGATCAGCCCGACGAACATGGCCGTCACCCCCAGCCGCACCGGGTAGCTGATCACCAGGGTAATCACCCCAATCATTACAATCACCGAGGGCAGCACCAGGGCCACCTTAAATACTCCCTCCCGCTCGATCAGACGGCTAGAGGTAAACCACTGGGTAAACAGCTCGATCAGCCCCAGCAGGCCGCTGAAAAAGCCCAAAAAAGCGGCGATCGCGGCCACGTCTAGGGTGGTTTCAAGCTGATTAAAAAACTGAAACTCAATCGAGAACAGCAGCATCTGCGCCAGCACAAAGAACGAAAACAGCAGCACCACGTACTGCCGAATCGGCCCCTGCAGCCGCTGGCGCGATCGGTAGCTTTCCACCGCCTCTGCATCTTCTGCCTGGCGGCGGGGCGAGTCGGGAAAGGCGTGCTCGTAGTTGCGGCTGAGGTAGTACAAAATGCTCGCCCCAATCACCATCACCACAAAGGACAGCAGCAGCACGTTTTGCAGCCCAATCAGCTTGAGCAGCAGGTAAACCGAAAAGCCGCTGATCACGTCAGCCACCAGGTTGCCGCTGCTAATAATCGGGTAGGCCCGCTTGATCTCGCGGATGTTAAACAACTGGTTAGCGGTGACCGACAGATTGAGGTCGTTGAGTCCGTAGATGGCCTCAATCCAGAGCCGCATCGAAAACACCATGGGGGCCGCCAGCCAGGGCACCGTCAATCCCCAGCGAAACCCCAAAATGGGCACGGCCATCAGCATGGCGATAATCACAATCACCCGGCGCAGGGGGAACAGCCGCTGCAGCCAGGAATACACCACGCTGAGCCCCAGTCCCACCCCGGCGCTGAAAATGTAGATCCACGGCAGGCTGGCCGCTCCGTAGGCCCCCAAAAACAGCGCTGCCGAACTCACCTCCAGCCACAGAATGCCCATGGAGGTGGCGGTGTAGAAGGCAAACATGAGCAGCGTGCGCTCTTCTTCCCCAGGGCGCAGGTTGATCAGGTCGAGAAATCGCCCCCGCAGGGACTGAATCTCTTGAACCGGGCCAGATAAGCTCATGCAGAA
>DASQNN010000259.1:0-22714 GCA_035644955.1 Nodosilinea sp.
GGCAAAAACGGTGTTGGGGGCTATGCTGCCCACCTGCAAACCCGGCTGATTGTAAAAGCGCTGCCCCAGAATAGCGGTTAGCCCCAGGGTGGTTAGCATAAAGGCCAGCCGGGGATGGCGAATATTCTTGCGCCGTCGCAGCGGGCGACAAGGCTGAAGGCGACCCCTCAGCAACCGCTTTGGCTGGGTCTGGCTGGGGGAAATCGCACCCTGGTCAGACAGTCGTGGCTCTAAGACCGGCGCTCGGGGCACCAGCGTGGGGCGGGGGGGAATCGGCTTCATGGCCTGTCGGTCTAAGGCCCACCAGCGCTCAACCGCAGCCACAAGTTCCTGAATTGCCTTCATAGATTAAGACAGCTAGAGGGGGGCAGAGGTCGGGGGGACCCCAGAAGACATGGCTTGAGACACCCCTTCCCCGCAACGCGCTAGGGCTGCCAGCCCAACTGGAGCCTCTCAAACGCTATTATAGGCGGCGGTTTTGCTCAACGCCTGTATCCTTTGCCTTAAACCCTGATGGCCAAAGGGGATTGGGGTGATTCAAAGCCCGCTCTAGCCTCTCTCCCCGCCCAGCGATAGTGCAGGCCCACGGCGATCGCCCCCAAGCCCTCGGTCCCCAGGTTTTGCCACCTATCTGGCTCAGACCTGCCTGGCGCCAGCGTGGCTGGTTTAGGCCCGACGTAATCCAGTAGCCAGCGCTGGCGCAGCGCTGCCCCCAGCGTGGCTCGCCCGCCCATCAACCCTACCACCAGCCCCGCCAGCGCCACCGCCGCCGACTCCCAGCCCCGCCTATAGGCGCTACTCAGGACCACCGCAAACTGCCCCTGACTCTGAGCCACCAGCCCTAGGGCTGCTCCCAGTGGGGGGCTTGAGCTGGCTTCGCCCCAGCCCGCCCCAGCGGCCCTCATCTCCTGGCAGAGCAGGGCAAAAAGAGCCTCACAGGCCGTAGCTGCCGCTGGCAACAGCTCAAGCTCTACAATCCAGCGGGCTACAGCGGTTTGGTGGTGACCGTGGGCATCGGCCTGTAGCCACAGGTAGGGCAGGGCATTGAGCATCACCGCCGCCGGGCCCGGCAGGGTTTGAAAGTGAGTTTGCCACCGATGGGGCAAAGGTAGATTGCCCCTGAGACAGTCGTGGGCCATTCGCAGCAGACCTGCCTGCCAGCCTTCAGGGGCACCCGCCAGACTGGTACCTGCTAGCGCCTCCTGGCGATGCGCAACCCATCGATCGCTGATCACCACCGCCTCCAGGGCTGCCTCTAGGCGATCGGGCAGTGACCCTGCCTGCCCCCCCAACGGGCCCATAATCTGTCCCATGTGTCTATCCATACCTGGCCAGCAGGGTCACTCCAGTGAAGTTTACGTTGAACTTTGAACGGTGCAGTAGTCTATTTCCTGGTAGCAATCCTATAATGCTTGCTGTCAAGCCCCTGCTGCTTACCGTCACCCTTGCCTGGAGCTACATCTATGTTCTGCGCCTCCCCATTCACGAAACGGACTGCCCCCGGCTGGCTGAGTCCTGGTATTGGGGGATTGGCGCTGGCGATCGCCCTGTCCGGCGGTTTGACCAGTCTTTCTGCCCAGGCCCAGGCCCCCGCCGAAGGTGCTGCCCCAGCGGCCCAGCCCGCTACCCCTCAGCCCGCCACCCCCACCGTCAGCGGCGGGCGAATTGTGCGCCCCACCCTGCAGCTCGGTAGCCAGGGCGAATCGGTGCGCGAGCTGCAGTCGATGCTGATGCTGCTGGGCTACTACCCCGGCCCGGTGTCTGGGGTCTACCAAGAAGACACCGCCGCCGCCGCCCGCCGGTTTCAAACGGCCGCGGGCATTACCGCCGACGGCATTGTTGGCCCCGCCACCTGGAGCCGCCTATTTCCCACCCCACCTGGAGAAGCTAACCCACCTACGGCTACTGCCCCCGGCGGCGCTACTCCCGGCGGGGCTGCTCCCGCGGCCAGTTCCCCGGCGAACCCACCCTCGACCAACACCCCCCCTGTGAGCACGTCGCCAACCAATCCCCCCGCTAGCAGCAGTGGCGGTGCGGCAGCAGCGGCGTTACCCGTGCTGCGCCCTGGCATGGAGGGCGATGCCGTGCGCCAGCTGCAGCAGCGCCTGCGTACTAAAGGCTTCTACAGTGGCGCGATCGATGGGCTGTTTGGCAGCCAAACCGAAGCCGCCGTGCGCCGTGCTCAGAGCGCTAACAACCTTACCGTCGATGGCATCGTCGGCCCTGCCACCTGGCGCGCTTTGAACTAGCACCTTAGGGATTGTCGCACTTTGCTAAGACAGCTTTGCTTGGTAGTAAAGCTTGGCGCGGGACAGAGAGGCTGGGTTGAAAGTTATAGCCGTAGTTACCTGAAGTGGCCGTCAATGTCGAACGTTGAGCTGGGAAATGTCTCAGCTCAACGGGCTACAGCGGTACCTGAGGTTGGCCATAAACCACAAAACCGCTGAGATAACTTTGCTCTCAGCGGCCGCCAAAATTTTAGAGGTTGGGAATGACGTTTTTTCGGTGGGGCTTTTATTGTCAGGTCTATTGGTACCAAGTTGGAATGACTAATCGGCCTGAATTAGCCAATCACCTATGGGGTTAGACGCGTCAGGCATGGTGGCGCTAGCATAAATGGAGTAGGGAATATCTAGTGATTCCATTGCCGCCGTCTGCTGAGCGGCCTGGTCCATGTAGAGCATGTAGTTGCCCATCAAAAAGTAGACGCCCATGAGCGCGGCGGCGGAAGAAGCCACCAAAAAACCAGCCAGCATCAGGGAAAATTCCTGACCTTTGACGGCCTGCTCCATCAGCCGGAGCGCCCAGGCCACCAGGGCAATAACGATAGTCAGGATGAGCAGCAACATGAACGTGGGTAGTGAAGATTTCGAAAGCCAAAATATAAAGCTTCAAGCCTATATGTTACACATCGTAACAGGCATTCATAAAAGCGGCATGGCTTCCACAGAAAGTCTTCGCATTTGCCCAATCTAGGTCTGGCTAGGTCAGGCGTACGGGCACCTGGCGATCGCGCAAATGCTGCTTAACCTGCTGCACCGTCAGCTGTCCGTAGTGCAGCAGCGAGGCCAGCAGCGCCGCCTCTGCCCTGCCCTCGGTGAGCGCCTGGTGAATGTGGTCGCAGTTGCCCGCCCCGCCTGAGGCAATCACCGGTACCGGCACACGATCGGCAATGGCGCGGGTGAGTTCCAGGTCGTAGCCCGCCTGAGTACCATCGGCATCCATGCTGGTGACCAGCAGTTCGCCGGCCCCCTGGTTCACCACTTCTTCGGCCCAGGTCAGGGCATCGAGGCCCGTGTTTTCGCGGCCGCCGCGTACGTAGACGTCCCAGCCGGAGTGGTCGGGGCGGCGACGGGCGTCGATGGCCACCACAATGCACTGGGCCCCAAAGCGATCGCTGGCCGCTTTAATCAGCTCAGGCCGTTTTACCGCCGCCGAGTTGATGCTGACCTTGTCGGCCCCGGCCCGTAACAATTTCTTAATAGTCTCTAAGGATTGTACGCCGCCGCCTACAGTCAGCGGAATAAACACCTGCTCGGCGGTGCGGTACACCACGTCGTAGATGATGTCGCGATCTTCGTGGGTGGCGGTGATGTCAAGAAACACCAGCTCATCAGCCCCCGCCTGGTTGTAGGCCTGGGCCAGCTCCACCGGGTCGCCGGCATCGCG
Organism: Nodosilinea sp.; assembly: GCA_035644955.1. GTDB lineage: Bacteria > Cyanobacteriota > Cyanobacteriia > Phormidesmidales > Phormidesmidaceae > Nodosilinea. Next base: position 3,670 of record DASQNN010000259.1, read on the forward strand.
CAAGTCGACAAAGTTGACCCCCTTCACCACCCGTCCAGCCTTTACATCCAGGCAGGGCACAATCCGTTTTGCCAGCATTGCGTTCTCCTTTGTTTTCCCGACGAATGGGTGGGGGGTAGGGAGTAGGGGTCGATAGGTTCCGCTAGTCGTACGTTGGCCAAATCAAATCATCCTTGGCCCCTCTCCCCTTACTCCTTACCCCCACCCATTTCCCCCAATCGCAAATTAACCCTATTCCCCGGTTCCACAATAGAGGATTTTGGGCGATCACCAGGGGTCCAGACGCTGATACACTGTCTCTTGGTTTTATGTTGGACACGCAGTTGGAGCCCTCAGTAAACATGGGTTTAGAGATTGGCCAGAAGGTGAAGGTATCCCGGCTACGCGATCGGGTTTCGAAGAATTTGACGACTTACCTCGGCAAGCGCGGAGTTGTCAGTCAGTTCAAGATGGTAGACGGCAGTGATGTAGGCGTTGTAGTGGAGTTTGAAGACCGCTACACCACCTGGTTTTTTGAAGATGAGCTGTCTGCTATTCAGTAGCGAGCGCCATCCCTGTGACAAGTGGCTGAGGCAGGGGTTAGAGCTGCTAGAAGCCCCCGATCGCTCCCCCTTTCTCCCCCCTGTTAGGAGAGTAAGCGGGGAGCTTTTAGTCTGGGGGAATGAAGGTTTTGGGCAGATTCCAAGGAGATTCTGCGCGGATACCCCCTTTGGGGGGTTCTCACGGCTGCCCAACTCCTGAGATGATCGCTGTTGTCTTCTCGCCGAAAACAGGCCGGGTGATTGACTCCTGACGGCCAAAACCTGGGAACACCGTTTTCATGGCGACCCCCGGCAATCGGCTAAACCTAACGCGTAGGTCCAGTTATTCATGGCATTAATTCTCACCTATCTCGGCAAGGGCGGCTGCGGCTGCACCACCGTCGCCATCGCCGCCGCCAAGCAGCGGGCGCGGGCGGGGCAGCGGGTGCTGCTGCTCATTCAGGATGTCACCCCGGCCCCGGCGCTGCTGCTGGGGCAACCATTGGGGCCTGAGCCGGCGGAGCTGGAGTCGAATCTGTGGGCGATGCAGTTTCAGTCGGCGACGCGGCTAGAGCAGAGCTGGGATGAGGTGAAAGCCCTGGAGGCTCAGTATCTGCGCACGCCCTTTCTAAAGGCGGTCTACGGCCAGGAGCTAGGCGTGATGCCGGGCATGGACAACGCCCTGGTGTTGAACGCCCTGCGCCAGTTTGACGCCAGCGATCGCTACGACGTGATTATCTACGACGGCACCGATGCCCTGGCTACCCTGCGCATGCTGGGCATGCCCGAAATTCTCGACTGGTACCTGCGCCGGTTTCGCGGCGTGTTTGAAAAGTCCGATGTGGGCCGGGTGCTGTCGCCCTTTTTGCAGCCCATGGCTGCGGCGGTGCTGGCGGTTGACTGGTCGGGCAATGTGCTAGACCAGCCCACCGGACAGGTGCGATCGCAGCTCGAAGCCGGTCGTCAGGCGGTGACTGACCCCAGCCGGGTCGCTGCCTTTTTGGTTACAACTCCGGCCCCTGGGGCGGTGGCTACCGCCCGCTACCTGTGGGGCAGCGCCCAGCAGATTGGGCTAACGGTGGGCGGCGTGCTGGTCAACAGCGGCAGTTTGGACGGCGACCAGGTGGAGGCCTTTGCTCCCCTGCCCCAGGTAGCGCTGCCCTCGGTGGTAGAGCAGGGGTGGGATGGGGCGATCGCAGCCCTGCCCGACCCATCCCAGTGGGCGGCCGCAGCCCCCCGCCCGGTCGTTGTGGATGCGGCGGCCAAAACCGTGCGGCTGTTTCTGCCCAGCTTCGACAAAACCCAGGTCAAACTCACCCAGTACGGCCCCGAAGTCACCATTGAGGCGGGCGACCAGCGGCGCAACCTGCTGTTGCCCCCGGCCCTGCAGGGCACAGCGGTGGCGGGAGCCAAGTTCCAAGACCAGCACCTGGTGATTTCCTTTAGCTAGGGCAATGGCGCAGCCTCCCCAGAGGGGAATCGCTTCCCCGCGCTAGAGGTCATTGCTAGTCATTGGTTTCCAGGGAAATACCCCCTGCGCTGGCCAGGGTTTGATTCTGACCCAGAAAATGTGGCACCGTGGGTAGGTACGCGCTGACCCGATCGTTCATCGACCCATAGCATTCCACCACCATGGCTGAACAACCGTCTTCCCTCCCGGTCAACGACGCTCCCGACCAACCCCCTACGGCTGAGATTGCGGCAGAGATCGCCCCTGAAGCCCAGGGCAATGCGGCCCGCCAGCTTTTAGGCATGAAGGGGGCCAAGGCGGGCGAAACCTCAATCTGGAAGATTCGCCTCCAGCTCATGAAGCCCATTACCTGGATTCCGCTGATCTGGGGCGTGGTGTGCGGGGCGGCCTCCTCCGGCAACTATCGCTGGAGCCTGGAGTACGTGCTGATTGCCGCCGCCTGCATGCTGCTCTCGGGGCCACTGCTGACCGGCTACACCCAAACCCTCAACGACTTCTACGATCGCGATATCGATGCCATCAACGAGCCCTATCGTCCCATTCCTTCGGGGGCAATTTCCATTCCTCAGGTGGCGAGCCAAATTTTGGTGCTGCTGGTGGGCGGCATTGCCGTAGCCTACAGCCTCGATCGCTGGGCCGGTCACAGCTTTCCCACCATTACCGCTCTGGCTATCGGCGGATCGCTGGTGTCGTACATTTACTCGGCGCCGCCCCTCAAGCTCAAACAGAACGGCTGGCTGGGCAACTACGCCCTGGGCGCCAGCTACATCGCGCTGCCCTGGTGGGCGGGCCACGCTCTGTTTGGCACCCTAACCTGGCAGATTGTGGTGCTGACGCTGTTCTACAGTCTGGCGGGGCTGGGTATTGCCGTCGTCAACGACTTCAAGAGTGTAGAGGGCGATCGCCAGATGGGGCTCAAGTCGCTGCCGGTAATGTTTGGCGTCACCACGGCGGCGTGGATCTGCGTGCTGGCGATCGATATTTTTCAGGGGGGCGTGGCGGCCTACCTGATGGCCATTCACCAAAACCTCTACGCCGTGCTGCTGGTGCTGCTGATCATTCCCCAGATCACGTTCCAAGACATGTATTTTCTGCGGGATCCCCTGGGCAACGACGTTAAATACCAGGCCAGTGCCCAGCCTTTTTTGGTGTTAGGTATGCTGGTGACAGGGCTGGCTCTAGGGCATACGGCACTTTAGGGGATCCGCTTAACCACGGCTTTACCCTTGAAGAAATGACCGAAACCCCATACAGTTCACAGATGACGTGAAGGGCAGCATGCTATGGCTCGATCTTGGTTAACCTGGCTGTCGTTGCCGACGAAAAAGTCGTCGCGGGTCTCAGGTCGTACTCCCTCGGGGCGCAGTACCTCCGGGGCCAGCGCGGACAATTTTTCTCGAACGACCGCCTCGCGGCGATCGGTTGAGCCGTCATCGGCGCCCTCCCGCGAGCAGCCTGACCCGCCGCCGCGCCACTATCGTCCGCTCTTTCTGCGTCCCCTGTTCTGGATCGTGCTGCTGGCTGGGGCCGGCATTGCCGGGGGCGGCACCCGCGCCTACCGGGTATTCCAGACCACTAACGCCACGCTGCCCGACTCCACAACCGCCCTGACTTACCAGCGCGACGGTACCGTAACGATGGTGTCGGCCGACGGTGTCATTCTGCAAAAGCTTGGCCCCGCGAGCCGAGAGACGATCACCTACGACGATATCCCCGAGCACCTGGTCAATGCCTTTATCGCCTCCGAAGACCAGCGCTTTTACGAGCACAGCGGCGTTGACTATCGGGGTATTGCTCGGGCCGTCTTGGCCAACGTGCAAAGCCGCGACACGGTCGAAGGGGCCAGCACCATTACCCAGCAGCTGGCTCGCATTGTCTTTCTCGACCAGGAGCGCAGCTACCAGCGCAAGATTAAAGAAGCCCTAATGGCGGTTAGGCTCGAAGAAAGCTTGACCAAGCAGCAAATTATCGAGCGCTACCTCAACTTGGTATACCTAGGCTCTGGCGCCTACGGTGTAGCCGATGCCGCCTGGATTTATTTCGGCAAAACCATCGACCAGCTTACGATCGCGGAGTCAGCCATGATCGCCGGCATGGCCCCCGCCCCCAGCCTGTACTCGCCGGCGGTCAACGTAGAGTCGGCCCGCAGCCAGCGCAACCGGGTAATTCGCCGCATGCTGGCCACCGAGGTGATTACGGGAGTGGAGGCTGAGGAGGCCATTACCGCCAGCGTCGAGGTCACGCCCAACCAGCCCAAGTTTCTCTACAGCGAGTTTCCCTACTTCACCATCTACATTCAAAAGCAGCTGGAGGCGCTGCTGCCCCCGGAACAGCTGGAGGCGGGTGGCCTGACGGTTGAAACTACCCTAAACGTGGTCTGGCAGCGCCGCGCTGAAGAAACCGTGGCGGAGGCCATTGAGCGCTACAGCGGTTGGCAGCGGGTGGGGCAGGTGGCCCTGGTGGCCGTAGACCCCCGCAACGGGGAGATTAAAGCAATGGTGGGTGGCACCGACTTTACCCCCGATAACCAGTTCAACCGGGTGACCCAGGCCCAGCGGCAGCCGGGCTCTACCTTCAAAACCTTTGTCTATGCCACCGCGATCGCGGGGGGCGTATCACCCTACAAAAACTACGTAGACGCCCGCTACGTGGTCGACGGCTATGAGCCCAAAAACTACGGCGAAAACTACAGCGGCGGCATGGAATTGCTCCAGGCGCTGCGCAACTCGGTCAATATTGTGGCGGTCAAGCTGCTGGTGGATGTGGGCTTTGACCCGGTGGTTGAACTGGCGAAGCGGATGGGGATTGAGTCGCCGCTGCTGCCCGCCTACTCCCTGGCCCTGGGCACCTCCGAAGTGAACCTGCTAGAGCTGACCAGCGCCTACGGTACCCTGGCCAACAAGGGGTTACACCGTCCAGCCCACGGTATTCGTCGAGTGCTCAACAGCAATGGCGACGTCATCTACGAACGGCCTAACGAGTCGGTACAGGCCATTGATCCCGACTCAGCGGCGATTATGACCTGGATGCTGCGCGGGGTGGTGGAAGGTGGCACGGGCGGCAATGCTTACCTGGGCCGCCCAGTAGCCGGTAAAACCGGTACCTCTGAGGAATATCGTGACCTTTGGTTTGTTGGCTACATTCCCCAACTGGCCGCCGGGGTGTGGATGGGCAACGACGACAACACCCCTACCCGGGGGGCCAGCAGCATGGCCGCGGCAATCTGGCGCAGCTTTATGGCCAAGCTCACCGACGACATTCCGGTAGAAGAATTCCCGAGCTTGCCCCGTCTGGGCGGGCGCGAGGGCACCATTACCCTCAGCCCGGTCAAACCTGGCCGGGTGGTCGCTGACAGCGCACCGTCTCAACCGTCCCAGGCGGCTTCCTCGGAGGGAAGTGGCCGCCGGTCGAGCCGTCGCTCAGAGGAGTCGAGTAGCGCTGGCAGCAGTGGAGAATCCTCTGGTAGCGGGGGCTCTGGCGGGGGCTCTGGCGGGGGCAGAAGCAGCGGTAGAAGCAGCGGCGGCGGCAACAGTGCCGCACCCGCAGAACCGGCGGCTCCAGCTCCCATCGTCAATGACCCACCGGCGGCAGAGCCGGCTGCCCCGGCTCCTCGTCCGGCAAACACTGCTCCGGTGGCCCCAGCCCCGGCCCCGCCCCCGGCGGCTCCGGCCCCGGCCCCTCCTCCCATTGTGGCTCCGCCGCCCCCCTTAGAAGCACCACCACCGGCGGCCGGTGGGGAATAGGTCTAAGGGCATAAATGGCGGACTAGTCGAGGGCCGCTGGTGCCCAAGGGTCAGACCTGGGGGTGATCCCTCAACTGACCTGTCGTCGTAGGATGATAAGCAAACTGATTTTGGAGTCAATGGGTTATGACACTCTATTTTGCGATCGATGGCGAAGTAGCAACTTCGTCCTCTTTGGTGCTGGTTTATGTGGTGGGGTTTTTGGCCGCAGTGACGTTGGGCTCGGTCGCCTGGTACAACTCAAAGCGCCCCGCTGGCTGGGAAAATAAGGAAAAGCCTGACTTTCTTCCCACCGTCAAACCGGAAGAGGGCAAAGAGGGCTAGGCTTGGTTCTAGCGGCGCGATCGCATAAATAGCTGCTGAATAGCTAGCTGCTGAATAGCTGCATTGAGCATGGCCATGGGCACTTCCAAAGTGCGATGGCCATTTTTAGTTGCCTTTTTTTTATCTACTCCATTACAAAAAAAGCATCAGAAAAAGCCCCCTTTGCCGTACAGCGCGGCAAAGGGGGCTTCAAGTAATAAAAAGGTCTGGGCTAAGACATGTTTAGGTCGGCTCCAGACAAGGTGCTCAGGCCTACGAGGCAACCGGCGAAGAAAAGGCTTCTACGCCCTCGGTCGGCCCACCGATATCCTTCCAGGCCGACAACCCACCCTGGAGGAGAGCCACTTTTTCGTAGCCTGCTTGGCGCAGATGGTTGGCAACCTCAGTGCCCTCGTCACCACCGTCGCCATAGACGTAAATATCTCGCTTATGCTCTAGCGCCGACTCGATCACGTTGGGAAGTTGGTCCATAGACATGGCGCCAGTGATGCGCTCTGCGTTGAACGCCTCTCTGCTGCGCGCATCGATAATGGTTAGAGCCGGTTCACCCCAGTTCAACCGCTTCAGCAAATCCTTAGGATCAGCCTGGGTGGTAGACATCGCAGGAGGCTTGGGCAAGGGGCTGGTAACGGCAGACTTAGCCGCTTGCACCTGGTCAGCAACTTGATCGGACGCTTTTTCAGCCTGGTTGGCAAGCGCGTCGGGAATAACGTCCGCGGCCTGGTCATGGGCTTGCTCGGAAGCCGATTCGGCCCGGCTATTGTCAAAGTCGATGTCGTGTTGGACAGATTGATTAGAGCCTTGATTTGGAATGCTTTCGTTTTGATCAGAAGAATTAGTCATTTAAAAATACCTCTGCTATAGGCATCAACAGTGTTAACGTAACAAAGGCGCTAAACGGTTTTATCCATCAGCGGGCATAGTTGAAACCGGCAGCAGGGTGAAGATTTTCCTTGGTAAGGCTGTTCAGCGGCCAGCGCAAGTAGCTGAAATTCACCCCTGCCAACTGCCTAAACAGCGATGTATTAAGACACCCAAAGACGAGTGCTTTAGCGCTTCGCTATTATTCGTTATTAAAAGATTAGTTACTGCAATGGCGTAGCAATCTCAGCCCCTAAGCAGGTCCAAGGAAACTGAGACTAGCTAATCTACAATTCGCAGCTGTCCTTGGCGAATAGCGTCAAACACCCGCTGGGCCGTGGCATGGTCCTGGTTGCTGAGGTTGGGCTGGCTGAGCAGCACCTCCATCAGCTCTCGCTGCACCTGGCGACTAATGCGACGCTCAGCAAAAATCTGATCGACGATGGTTTTGAGGGATTCGCTAGTAGTTTGAGGCATGACGACCGGGGGGATTTGAGGCTATTCCTACTATCGCCCGATGCCTTCGATCCCATGGTGATGCGGCCTCTTGGTCAGCGTGATTCTAAGCTTGCCAATCGGTGATTGACAGCAGCTAGGAACGTGGTTTAAATCACCACAGGTGCCGTCAGTTTGGCGTAGGCCCAGACCAAGAGCCGGTTTGTCAGGCTTGCGGCATAGGGACAAAAGCGTTAGTTGACTAGATGCCGTGGCTCAAGGTTTTGTTCCGCCCCGCAGGGCAACATTACGGCATCTGCCGCTGGCGGCGATCGCCCCAGTAGCGCATGTACTCGGCTAGCCCCGCCAGCAGGGCTGAGCCTAAAATTAGCACCACGCTGAGGGCGTTGATGTCGGGTTTAACGCCGGTACGCACCCGGCTAAAGATCTCAATGGGCAACGGGTTAGCACCGCCCCCAGCGGTAAAACTGGAGATCAGCAGGTCGTCCATGCTGAGTACGAAGGCCAGCAGGCAGCCCGCCACAATGCCCGGTGCCAACTGGGGGATCAGCACCTGGAACAGGGCCTGGGTGGGGGTCGCCCCCAGGTCGAGGGCGGCTTCTTCCAGGTTGGGGTCGAGGCGTTGGAGACGACTGGCCACAACCACCGCAATGTAGGCCAGACAAAACACGATGTGGGCGGCAATAATGGTGCCCAAACTCAAGGGCACCGCCACCGACGCCAAAAACACCAGGGTGGCCACGGCGATCGCAATGTCGGGCACAATCAGCGGCAGGTACGATACCCCCCGGTACAGCCCCTTGCCCCGAAACCGATAGCGTGACAGGCCAACGGCCATCAGGGTGCCCAGCACCGCCGAAATGGCCACCGCCACGATCGCAATGGTCAGACTGTCCTGCAGGGCCGACAGCAGGCGGCGATCGCTAAACAGCGCCCGGTACCAGCGCAGACTAAACCCCTCCCAACTGGCGCTGTAGCGCGAGTCGTTAAAGCTGTACACCCCCAGCACAATGATGGGGAAGTACATAAAGGCGTACATCAGGGCGGCAAAAAGGCTGGGCCAGGTGACAGGGCGGCTAGAGGACATAGACGGGGTTAGGGGATGTCGTAGGAGGATGAGGCGGTGAGGGACTTAAGGTGGGGGACTGTAGGGGCGCATTGCTTTGGGATACAGCCTCTCAAGCCTGTGCCGGAACCAGTTACCCTTGAGAAGACTCGGAAACGGAACTTTTGTCGCCGTAGCGCAGGAGCAGCGCGATCGCTAGGCTGACAGCCAAAATTAGCACCATGCTGATGGCCGAACCAAAACCCCAGGCGCGAGTGGGGCCCAGAAACTGGTTGTAGATCAGCCGCGAAATGTTCATTGACGAGGCCCCGCCCAGCAGCGTGGGCACCACAAAGTCGCCCAGGGCGCTGATAAACACCAGCAGACACCCGGCAGCAATTCCGGGTAGGGTTTGAGGCACGGTAATTTTCCAAAAGCTCTGGCGGGGCGTCGCTCCCAGATCGGCCGCAGCCTCTAGCAAGCGGGTATCTAGCTTCTCTAAGGAGGCATAGAGAATCAGCACCATGTAGGGCAAAAAACTGTAGGTGAGGCCAATAAATACTGCCGTCGGCGTATTGAGCCAGTTTTGGGCCGGTAGGCCCATCGTCGCCAGGATGGTGTTGAGCAAGCCGCTGGGGCGCAAAATTGTGGTCCAGGCATAGGCCCGCAGCAGTGATGACGTCCACAGCGGCAAAATAAACCCCACCACCAGCAGGTTGCGCCACCGCCGGGGCGACATCAGCGCCAGCCAGTAGGCCACCGGGAACCCCAGCAGCAGACACAGCCCCATAGACCCCACCGCAAAAGCCAGCGATCGCCCAATCACCCGCAGATACACCGGCTGCAAAATTTGCAGGTAGTTGCCCAGCCCATACCCGCCGCTGGGCTGCCCCAGCCGCAGCCCCGGCACCAGGCTAATCTCCAGAATGAGCAGCGTGGGCAACACCAGCAGCAGCAGCAACCACACCCCCGCAGGCGCCAGCATCACCAATGGTCCCAGCCAGCGCCGGGGAGCAAAGCGAGCGGCCCAGGGGGCAGAAGGAGAGGGGGCGGGGGTCATGGGGAGGTGGCGAGTAGGTGGGTAGGGAGTAGGAGGGTGGATGGGTAGGGAGTGAGGCGATGAGATGAGGCGTGGGCTGCTTCGTTCATCCATCTAGTTAACCCATCCATCCACCCGTCTACCCATTCACCCCTTAAGCGCTCGTCACTTCGGTCCAAAACTGGTCAAACAGATCGGTGCTAGCGGTGTCTACGGCCTCGATGCCTTCGCTTTTGGCCAGCACGTCTGCGGGTGGGTAGAGGTCTGGGTTTTCTCGAATTTCGGCGGGCAGCAGGTCAAAGGCGGCCTGGTTGGCGGTGGCAAAAAACAGACGCTCTACGGCGGCGCTGGCCACCTCTGGTTCCAGCACAAAGTTAATCCACTGATAGGCGGCGTCAACGTTGGGGGCCGTGGTGGGAATGGCCAGGGTATCGGTCCACAGTGACGAGCCGCTGGCGGGGATCATGTACTCCATGCGATCGTCTTCGAGGGTAAGCTCGATCGCATCGCTGGAGTAGGCCATAGACACAGTCAGGTCGCCGCTGAGCAGCTCGTTCTCAAACCCGGTGGTCTTAAAGGCCGCAATATGGGGTTGTAGCTCAAGCAGACGGTTGTAGGCGGCCTCAATCTCAGCGGGGTTGTTGGAGTTGTAGGAGTAGCCCAGCGACTTGAGGGTGGCCCCGAGGGTCTCGCGCATGTCGTCGAGCATGGTGATGCGGCGGGAGAGGGCGGTCTGGTTTTCCCAGAGAAAGTCCCAGTCGGTGGGGGTGCTAGGGGCAACGTCGCGGTTGTAGAGCAGGCCCGTCGTGCCCCAGTTGAAGGGTACGCTGTGGGCATTGTTGGGGTCGTAGGCGGGGTTGACCCACTGCGCCTTGAGATTTTCAAGCCCGCTGAGGCGGCTCTGGTCTAGTTCTGTCAGCAGGTTTAGCCCAATCATCTCTGAGACCATGTAGTCAGAGGGGTAAATAATGCTGTAGGCATCGCCGCCCCCGGCCTGGAGGCGGGTGAGCATGATTTCGTTGGAGTCGAAAATATCAACCACCACCGGAATGCCCGTGCGCTCGGTAAAGGCCGCTGCCAGGCCGTCGTCGGTGTAGTTGGCCCAGGTGTAGATGTGCAGGGTGCCGTCGCTGGCGCCGCCGCCCGGTGCTGGCCCAGACAGGTTTTGGCGACAGTTGGCCGCGGCAAGGCCAGCCATGACCGCCGCTGACCCCTGCAAAAATCGCCGCCGACTCAGGGCTGGGCGGCGCGAGTAGGGGGAAGGCAGGAGACGCTTTGCGGACACGGTATGCTCCAGAGTAGCTAGGGAGTGGGCAACGTTGACGGCGGGGCGGGAGACATCCCAACCTTTGGTCTCTAAGTACTTCAGTTGGCAAGTACTTCAAGCATTGAGTAAATCAATCATGAGGTACTTTAGTCTCTAAGTATAGAGAGGATGTGCCCTAGTGGAGATGCGTCTTAGACGAAGATAGGCCAATCAAAACAGAAGCGCTATCCCCTGGGTCACTTCTGCGTCACCGTCTGGGTCACGGTTTGCCCCTCAGGCGGCATCGAGCACCAGGCAGTCATCGGCGGCCCAGTGAACGTAGACGGGGGTGTCGACGGTGAGAGGGGCTTCGGCCCGGTGGGGCTGACGCACGGTCAGGGCTTCGCCTGAGCTGAGGTGCACCACGCAGTGCAGGTGGGTACCCAGGTACATCAGGTGGCTGACCTGGCCTTGATAGCAGTTGCCCCCGCTGCCGGGGGCGCTCAGACTGAGGTTGATTTTTTCGGGGCGCACGCTCACTACGACATTCTGTGCCGCAGAACTGGGAGCATCGGCGGCACGGGCCAGCACCCGCAGCCCGCTCTGGGTAGTCACCTGAACCTGGGCCGAATGGGTCTGGTCGATGCGCCCCGGCAGCAGGTTGGTATCGCCAATAAAGTCGGCCACAAAGGGAGTGCGGGGTCGGTCGTAGATGTCGCTGGGGGTGCCGATTTGCTCAATCTGGCCGTTGTTCATGACGGCGATGCGGTCTGACAGCGACAGGGCTTCTTCTTGGTCGTGGGTGACCATAATAAAGGTGATGCCCAGCTGGCGGTGCAGGTTGGCGAGTTCTACCTGCATCTGCTTGCGTAACTTTTGATCTAGAGCGCCGAGAGGTTCGTCGAGCAGCATTACTGCCGGACGGTTGACCAGGGCGCGGGCCAGGGCTACCCGCTGCTGCTGCCCACCGGAGAGCTGGGCTGGGTAACGATTGGCCATCGACTCTAGGCGCACCAGGCGCAGGGCTTCGGCGACCCGATCGCGCACCTGGGCCGACCCTAGCCGCCGAATTTTGAGGCCAAAGGCAATGTTGTCTTTCACCGTCATGTGGTCAAACAGGGCGTAGCTTTGAAACACGGTGTTGACCGGGCGGCGGTGGGCGGGTACGGTGCTCACGTTGGTACCCTGAATCATCACCTCGCCGGCACTGGGGGTCTCAAAGCCCGCCACCAGGCGGAGGGTGGTGGTTTTGCCGCAGCCCGAGGGGCCCAAAATGCTAAAAAACTCACCTTGCTGCACGGCTAAGTCGAGCTGCCGTACCGCCATCTCTGCCCCAAAGGTTTTGAATACCTGGCGTAGCTCAACATCGGGTTGGGTTTTTGTTTTTGCCGTCGTGGCTGCCGACTGCACCGTTTGAGCCATAGCCCTATCTCCCGGGGGTCACCCCAACTGTAGCGATCGCACCTGGGACATACAAGTCGCTGTCATTACAACATCCAATGCGGCTTGTACCTCTACTGGGGGTGATACTGCCTATACTTTACCCACCCCAGCGATCGCAAGCGCATTCTGCCCCAAAAAAAGCTGCTGCCATAGCGCCAGCCCTAAAGCTCTAGCCCTTGCCCACCCCAAGGGGCAGCGTTGGAAAGCCAGCAAAACGCTACCATGGCACCAGGTATTGCCCCGGAGTACAGATATGGCCGCCAAACTTGCCTATCCGCTGTGTCATCGCCGTCGCCCCAGGCTGGTGGGGTGGGCACTGGCGGTGGTTGCAGGAGTCGCGATCGCCGGGTGCCGCCCTAGCCCTCCACCTCCGACCGAAGGCATTGCCCCGAGCCCTATGGCTCCGCCCCCCACGGCTCCTGATGCTCCGTCGGCCCAGCCCGCCCCCCCTACACCGCCGGCAGCCACCCCGACTACGCCTTCGAATACTCCCTCTGCCACCCTGCCCAACACCCTCGTCCCCAACGCCCTTATTAGAGAGTGGCAGCCCCTCAGCAACGTGCTGCTGGCCTTTGGCTCCATGACCCTGACCCCTAACCAGGTGCGGTGGGGCAGCGGCCAGGCCAGCCCTTACACCCTAGTCAGCACCGAAGGCGGCTATCTGCTCCGGCTAGAGGCCAACCCCAGCTTTTACGACAACCAAAACCAATACATCAAGCTCATACCCAAGGCCGCTGCCAACGGCATCCCCGAATCCTTAGATGTGGCCTTTTACACCGACGCCAGCCAGCTCCAGAGCGACGAATACATCATGTATGGTGGCTATTTCGCCGAGTAGCTATAGCCGTTTACATCCGTGAGGACATCAATAGAGCTATAAAACGTTCAAACGTTTGAATGTTGATCTGCACACTGGCTCAAACAAACGGGCTACAGCTGTAGGTTATCACCGTCTGCTTGCCTGCAATATAAGCGCAAAAAAATAGGGTTAGATGCAAGTGTGCGCATCTAACCCTGTATTCAGAGGTCTTTTCAGGCGAAGAACCGTGAACCCTAACGGATTTTGACCAAAGACAGTCTTGAGGCAGCTACCCTACTGCTGGCGACCCCGATTTTCTAGAATCTCCTCCACCTGCTCACTGGGGGTGTACTGATACCCAAACACCGATTGATCAGAGTCATCCAAAATTTGGGGTGTCAGCAACACAATGAGTTCTCGGCGCTGGTTGTCGGTCACGGTGCTGCGGAACAACGCCCCCAAGATCGGAATGTCGCCGAGGATAGGAACCTTGGTAACACTAGAGCGCTCCGACTCTTGGATAATGCCCGACAGCAGCAGCGTTTGCCCGTCGCGCACCCGGACCTGCCCCGAGCTAATCTGTCGCTCTGAGAGCAGGAAGAAGGTGCCCTGGTTGCTTGTAAAGGTATCGGTGGGAGCAGAGATACTGGGAGCCACCGATAGGGAAACGAAGCCGTTGTCATCGATGCGATCGACGTTGATTTGCAGAATCAAACCCGCCGGCTCAGTTTCAAGCTCCAGAGTGGTGAGGTTTCCGGCCGGTGTTGACTCAATGGTTTGGGTAATGTCGGTGACGACATCCTGCGTGAGCTGAACCGTTGCTGTTTGACCTTCTTGAACAATTAGCGTGGGATCGGTAATGATCTTGCCGCTGCCGTTTTGTACCGTCGCCAGCAGCTGAAGCAGGAAGTTGCCAGAGGTTGCATTCCCCCCCGGCCCGCCCAAAGGCCGAGGCGAAATCGGGGTACCACCCGGAATCCCCTGAGCAGTAGTGTTGGGCGTGCCACCCTCGCCAAGATTGAGAATGCCTAAGCCACCGGAGTTTAGTATGCCAAAGAGGCCGCTTTGGAACGAGAAGCTCGTTCCAGATGCGCTGAGGGCGTTGAGGTCGATGTCGATGACTCTGACGTTGACGGCAACCTGTCGGCGGCGGACGTCAATGCGGGTAAGCTGCTCGGTGGCAATGGCAATTAGATCCGCTCGCCCAACCAGAGTGACTGAGTTGGTGCGCTCGTCGGCAACCACCTGCAGGCCGCGCAAAACGCCCTGGCTATCTGCGTAGTCGACTCGGTTGACTTCAATTTGATCAACCGTAGTAGTCTGGGTTTCGGTAATTGGGGGTACCCCTTCTGCGACCGTGACGGCATTGACGTTGGTCACCAATCGTTCGCGGCTAATGGCACTCTCAGCCCCCAGCGCCACCAAAAAGTTAGTGGCAACGGCAGCGTCGACCTGGTTTAGGCGCAGGGTTCTAGCCGAGATGCTCTGGGCCGAAACCGGTAGCGTTGGGCCAACGTAAACGCTGCGACCCACCCGATTTGCCTGTAGACCAGTCACTCGCAGCACGTGGTTAAACACGTCCTGTACCGACTCATTTTCGATATCGAGGCTGACCGGAGGACCATCGGGGCTGCCGGCGGCGGCTCCCTGCTGTCCTGTAGCCGCCGTAGCTGGGGTAAAGACTAGGTTGAGACCGGCGGCTCGGGCCAGTAATGACAGCACCTCTCGGGCTGGAGCATCGCGCAGCAGCAGTTTGGGAATCCGCTCGTTGCTGCCCAGGTTGATGTTGCTAAAGGAGGGCACCCCTTCAGCAATGGCGATGTCGCCAATGGGAGGAGCAACGGCCCGGGGCAAGAAGGGAGGAGTTTGCTGCACCTGGGGGCGCGGTACGGGAGTGCCATCGATGGTGACCTCAGGGTTGGGCACTAGCACGTCGGGGTTGGCCGGGGTGGGTACCTCTGGGGCGGGTGTCGCCTGGGCCACCGGAGGAATCGCCTGGGCCACTGCCGGGGAAGTCGCTGGGGCGGGCACCGTCACTAACTCTTCGGGCACAGGGGTGGGGGCCTGGGCCTGACCGTCGTTGCGAATAGACATCACCACGCGATCGCCGTTAGAGTCTATTTGACCCACAGGGGTCTGGCCATCACCATCGATGGTGACTCGTACGCTGTTGGCATCGAGGGGTACCACCGAGACCTGAGTAATGCCAGGGGCGGGGTTGGCCTGGGTAAAACTGCCGCCATTGGGCAGGTTAAGCTGAGCTCGGGTAATGTCGGCAACCAGGCTATTGCCTTGGTTAACCGTAAATATATTGCTGTTGTCGCCCCCCTGGGTCTCAAACACCAGGTCTAACCCAGTGGCGGTAGGGGTAAGGCGGACATTGGTAATGCTGGTTACTGAGGCCAAGCCTGGCTGGGCAGCCAGGGCAATCAGGGCGCTGCCAAGCAAAATCGGGTGTAGGTTCATCAGGCGGTTCACGGTTCACTCCTCCATCACAGATGCGGCAGGGCCGCGCGGGGTTTGACTGGGCTAGGTGGGTAGATCGGGGCTAGCAGGGCGGCTATGGAAATTGGGCTCCAAAGGACTGGGTTAACCTCCCTCAGGAGGGACTTCACCTTCGACGGGGACTTCGCCTTCGACAGGGACTTCGCCTTCAGCGGGGGCTGCGGGGTCAGGAGGCGGGGGCGGTATGCTGGGATCGCCAACGGGCACCAGCACCTCTAGGGTGAAGTCAGTCAGCAGCAGCCGACTAATGCCCAGGAGCTGCTCTTCGGTGGCGCCTTCGGGTGGCGGCGCGATGCTCTGCTGCACATCCCGAATGATGATCAAGGGCTCTAAGCGCTCGATGTTGCGCATGATGCTTAGCGTCTGGGGAAACAGCGCCTGCATGGATACGTCGACGGTGAAACGCTCTAGTTTGCCGTTGAGCTCAGGGGGGCCGTCGGCCAGCAGCACCGAGGGGCTGGGGTTAAACCTCAGCAGCTCTGAGGTGTAGAGCCTGGTTTGCAGTTGAGTATTGCCGGCAAACAGGGTTTTGACTCGCTGAATCTGCGTTCGGTTGAGGCCGAGGGCGGCCAGTTGAGCGTTGTCGAGGCGGGCGGGGTCGGCCCGCAGCACATCGGCGATCGCGGCGTTGCTGTTTTGAATTTGCTGGTTGATGTCGAGCAGCAGGGTATCGAGGGTTTGAGCGTTGCCCAACAGGCTGTACACGCCCACCCGCTGCTCTAGGGCCGCATCGAGCTGGGCCTGAAGCTCGGCCCGATTTTGCAGGCTAGCCCGCTGCTGAGCGACCTGGGCCTCTTTTTGGGCCACCTCAGCTTCCAGGGCCGTTTTTTGCTCCTGGACGGGCTGAACCACAAAGTTGTAGAGGGCAAAGGCCCCCAGCAGGCCCAGCAGCCCCAGGGCGATCGCCTGCACTTTGGGCGTTAGCTCAATGCCAAAGGCCGTTGGATAGGTTGGTCCTACCTGCTCTAGGCCCTGGTTATCTTCACCGGGAAGGAAGTCACCTGACGCGGTCATTCGATCACTCCTTTTTCTCTCAGGGCCCGAATACGGGTTACTAAACCGACAGTCCCCTGGCGCTCTAGCTCATCCACCAGCTGGGAGGATGGGGTGCTGGTGATGTTGGCGCCAATGGTGTAGTCAATTAAAAAGTCGGGGTCGCCTACGGCGGTACCGGGGCAGCGGCCCTGGGTTTGGGGGTTGAGCAGGGTCGGCTGCTGCTGGGCCTGACTAATGGCCACGGTTTGTGACTGTAGCAGCGGCGATCGCTGGAGCACCAGCGCAAAGTCGTTGATTTCGTCATAGGAGCAGGCCACCCCCTCGATCGCAAGGCCCCCCGCCCGGGGCGGAGTTACGTTGGGGTCAACCTCTAGGGTGGTGCCTTCGGTTTGGTTTAGGCCTACGATCTGCACCCTAGCCGGTGTGCGAGTGCGAATATCCTGCAGCAGGGCTGACCAGGGCACGATCTCGTTGAACACCGACACAAAGGCGTTGTTTTCAGCCCGAATAACGTCTATCTGGCCCTGAATGCCGCTAATTTCCTGGAGCTGACTCTGGAGCTGAGCGGTCTCAGCGTCTAGCTCAGCGCTGCGAGCCTGGAGCTGGTTGACCTGGCTTCGGATGACGGCCCAGTAACCGCCCACCAGCGCCAGGGGAATCAGCGCTGCCGCCAGACCTAAATACAGCGGCCGGCGATCGCTGACTACTGTCACTCCACCGCCCCGCGATCGGGGCTTGGCTTCAAAGACCCGAACTTCGCGGTCTTTAAGGAAATTGATATCAAGACCGTACATAGCTATACCTCCCGCAGGCCTAGACCGATCACCGTTGCCAACCCAGCCCGCTGACTCTCTGGAATATCCTCGGCCACTTCGAGGGACAGCGCCGAAATTGGGTCTATCTGGCTGGCGGGCAAACTGAGCCGCTGGGCCAGAAATTCGTCGAGCTGACCAATGGAAGCCCCCGGACCCGCCAGCAGCAGCTGGGCCACCTCCATGTCTTCTCCCTGGTTGAGGTAGAAGTCGATGGAGCGCCGCAGCTCGTCTGACAGTTCGCCCAGCACTCGCAGCATGGCCGTGGTGCCTGGGTTGGTATTGCCCATCTGGGGCGCGCCCACCGTATCCATGCTTTGAATCGGCACCGTCATGCCCTGGAGTAGCTCGGTGTTGCGCGAGGGGGGCAGATTCATGGCGCGGCTGAGGGCGCTTTGAATCTGAAAGGTGCCAATGGGCACGGTGCGCGAAAAGTGGGGCACCCCGTCGACCACAATGGAGATTTCGGTATTCTCAAACTCGATGTCAACGACGGCCGCTGCCTCCTGGGGCGTGAACTGCCGCAGCTGCTCGCGAATGGTGCGAATCAGCGCAAAACTGGAGGTTTCAAGCACGTTGAGCATCAGCCCCGCCTGCTGAAACACCTCTATATAGGGGTCGGTCAGGTCTTTGCGCACCGCTACCAGCAGCACCTGCACCTTCTCAATGCCGTCTTCATCGACGAAGTAGCCGAGCTTTTGGTAGTCAACATCGGCCTCTTCGCGGGGGAAGGGGAGATAGAGACTGGCCTCCTGGTTCAGCACCATTTCTCGCAGTTCGTTGTCGTCGAGCTCAGCGGGCACCGGAATGACGCGGGTAATGGCTCGTCCCGGAATGGCGGTAGTGGCCTGCTTGACCTTGAGCTTGCTTTCGATCAGCACCGTTTGAATGGCGTCGGCCATGGCGGCGGTGTCTAAAATTTGCCCTTCTTCATAGATACCCTCGGCCAGTTCAACCGAAGCCAGGGATTCTAACTTAAGAGCGTTTCCCTGCTTTTTTAGGCGGGCCAAATTAACTCTCTCGGGGGTTAACTCAATGCCAACTCCCCGAGGCTTGCGATTAAAAATGGATTTGAGACTAGCCACGGCAGTATCCGAAAAACAGGTGGGTAACCAGAAAACCTGCTCGGTTTAATAGACAACCAAGCAGACCCCAACGAGCCCGTTAACTCCCTCCCAAAAAGCCAGTTCAGCCCTGGTGAGAAGAGATACAGCGACCCAGCAATCTTCCCTGGAGGAAAAGTGCTAACGAATGGTACACAATTTAATTCAGATTTTCCACTTTTCTTTTCTATGCGCTGGTTTTCTTGTCTAGAAGACAGAAAAGGACCGAACTCCTGAACTCGCACCCGATGTCGCCACTGCTCCTGAGGGAATACCAAGCAAACTTATGGCTGGTATCACCAGGATGTTACACACAATTCTGAAAAGTGAGCACTTAATATTGAGAAAATATTCCTTTCGTTGCTGTCTTTCTGTACCCCTGGAGTAATTGGCCATGACCGTTCCCCTACAGCCCCTGGGCACACCGCTGCACGATGAGGCCCAGCGACTGCTGCTGCTGGGGTCGGGCGAACTGGGCCGGGAGGTGGCTCTAGAGGCGGTGCGCCTGGGGTTGGAGGTGATTGCCGTCGATCGCTACGACCACGCCCCCGCGATGGCGGTGGCCCATCGCCGCCACGTAATTGACATGCTGGATGGCGATCAGCTCCGCCAAGTCGTCGAGCAGGAGCGGCCAGGGCTGATCGTGCCGGAGGTGGAGGCGATCGCCACCGATACCCTGGT
>DASQNN010000260.1:0-6594 GCA_035644955.1 Nodosilinea sp.
CCTGAGGGCGAAACCAACCCCGGCGATGACATCGAAACCCGCATTTTTGATTATTTAGACGCAACGGGCACGGCGTCTCTCGTTAACATCGAAGCAGCCCTGGCGCTAAATCGCTTCCAGGTCGTCAACGCCCTCAAGTCAATGCTCGACCAAGGCCTGATCGAAAAGCAGGAAACCGACGGGCAGCTCCAGGGCTATCAGCTGAGTTCTAACTGAAGGTAATCTGCTGTGACCCCCTCCACTCCTACGACCCGCCCCCAACCCGGTCGAAGTATGGCTACCGCCACCCAGGGGTCTTCCCTGGTGGATGTCATCGAGCGAGTGCTCGACAAAGGCATTGTGATTGCTGGCGATATATCGGTCTCCGTTGGCTCTACCGAACTGCTGAGCATTCGCATTCGCCTGATCATTTCCTCGGTCGACAAAGCTCGCGAAATCGGCATCAACTGGTGGGAAAGCGATCCTTACCTGAGCAGTCGCACCAACGAACTGTTAGAGGCCAATCAACAACTTCAGGCTCGGCTCGAAAGCCTGGAGGCCGAACTAAAGGCCCTGCGACCAGCTGAATCCGCTAGCTAGGCCATCGACCCGGCAGCTTCAATTGGGCCAAACCCCGGGTTTCCAACGAAACCCGGGGTTTTCCCGTTCACCCTGTATCCCGTGAGAACTCCTATGTTGACGCTCCGCACCCTACGACAGATTGCCACCAGCCGCACCATTCCCAGCTTTCGCTCCGCACCCAGTCGCAGTCAGGGCGATCGCCCTCGCCTGGCTGACAAAGGCCGCATGGGCCACCACCAGAGCCTTACCCAGGCGGAAGAAGCCCGCCGCCAGTGGCTTCAGCAGCAGTGGCAAAATCGCCCCTAGCTCCACTCAGCCGCCAGATGCGCCAGCTCAGAATTGCCAGCTCTGAGATGCACTAGACTGGGGCTATGACCCCCGAAAACGTCGAGCCAGACCTACTGCCCAGCCTGGCGCTACAGCCCCCCGCCAAAACTGAGGCGGGCCTAGCGCCTCTTTTGCTCACCGTCATTGAGCTGGTGCGCCAGCTGATGGAAGCCCAGGTGATTCGCCGCATGGAGTCGGGCGACCTCAATGATGATGACCTGGAACGAGCCGCCGATAGCCTGCGCAAGCTGGAAGAGCAGGTGGTCTCGATGTGCGAAATTTTCGATGTGGACCCTGCTGACCTCAACATCGACCTGGGGGAAATTGGGACGCTGCTACCCAAAGAGGGCAACTACTACCCCGGCCAAAAAAATCAGAATCCCACCATTCTAGAGTTGCTCGATCGCCTGCTCGATACAGGCGTTGTGGTGGAAGGCGATGTAGACCTGGGCATGGCGCAGCTCAACTTGATCCATGCCAAGCTACGCCTGGTGCTCACCTCCAAACCTATCTAGGGCAAACGCTACCCACCCACCCACTGCCACAGCTTGATTGTTTTGTCGGCACTGGCGCTGGCTAACACCCGGCCGCCCGCCTGTACGGTCACCCGGTGCACCGGGTTGACGTGGGCCACCAGCGTTTCTTGCAGAGTGCCCTTCTGGCTGCTCCAAAGGCGCAGGGTGCCGTCGGTGCTGCCGCTGACCAGCCGCTTGCCGTCGGGGAAAAATGCCACCGTATTCACCTCCTGGGTGTGCCCCTGAAGGGTGTACAGCAGGGTGCCGGCGGCCAGATCCCACAGGCGCACGGTGCGGTCTTTGCTGGCGCTGGCAATCAAACGACCATCGGGACTGACGGCGACCTGATTAACGGTGTTGGTGTGGCCGGTGAAGACCGTCAGGGTGGTGGCAGTTGACACGTTCCACAGCCTCACGGTGTTGTCGAGGCCGCCGCTAATCAGCTGCTGATCTGCCGAGGCCAGAGCGACGGTTTTAAGCATGCCGGCCGAACCGGGCAGGGTTTTGATCAGGGTGCCTTGACTGATGTTCCACAGTTTGAGGGTGCCGTCTTCGCTGGCGCTGGCCACCAAATTGCCGCTGCTGCTGAGGGCGATCGCGGTGACATCCCGCATGTGCCCCTTGAGCGTGTGCCGCAGGGTACCATCGCCCAGGTGCCACACCTTGACGGTGGCGTCGTCACCACAGCTCACCAGCAGCTGACCGCGTCGGTCGATGGCAACATCGTTTACTCCTCGGGCGTGGCCCTTAAACGAGTGCAGCAGATCTCCCGACTGCCAATTCCAAACCCGTAGGGTGTCATCTAGGCTGCCGCTTACCAGCACCGGCTGTGGGGGGCTAAAAGCAGCGGCGGTAACCCACGACTGATGGCCGGTGAGGCTTCGCGCCAGCTGCCAGCCGCTGCCAGCCACCTTGGGTCCCGAGCTGACTGGCTTGGCGCTGGGGGGAATGGGCGGCCTGGAACTGGCGGGCGAGGCACTGGCAGGGGGGGCACTGGGGGAAGCTGGTCGAAAGGCGCTGGCGGTAGGTTGGCCGGATATGGGGCTCGATCCGGGTCGCGCAGTTTCTTCGCCTGTCGGCAGCGAGGTCGTGGGCAAGGCGAGACCAGCGTTTTTACCGGGCCCGCTGAGGGGAGGGCAATCTAGCCCGGTAAATAGGCTCTGCCCAGACTGGCTCGAAATCCAGCCCGGCACCGCACCCTCTAGCTTAGGCAGCCGTTGCAGGTCGTCCAGTACGTCCTTGGCGGTTTGGTAGCGCTCGCTGACCAGGTCTTTGGTCATGCAGTTGAGCACCTCTGCTAGGCCAGGATGAATGGTTCGGCCCTGCTTTTGCAGATACTCTTGCCACAGCCAGCGGCCCTCCTGGGGGCTGTAAAGGTCTTCGGGTTTGCAGCCGGTAAGCAGGTGCAAGCAGGTGGCCCCCAGGCTGTAGAGATCGCTGGAGGGATAGGCCTGGCCACTGCGCAGCTGTTCGATGGGGGCGTAGCCTTCGGTGCCGATGCGGGTTCCCTGCTCGTAGCGAATCGCTTCGCTAAACTGCTTGGCGACGCCAAAGTCAATCAGCACCGGCTTTTGGTCAACCTTGCGGCGAATGATGTTGGAGGGGGTGATATCGCGGTGAATCACCCCCTGCTCGTGGATGAAGTGCAGCACTGGCAGCAGATCGCCAAGGAGCTGGCGCAGGCTGCCTTCGCTGTAGGCGGCCTGGGCGGCAATTTCCTGGTGCAGGGTGCGCCCCTGCACCATCTGCTGCACGAGGTAGAGGTATTTGTTCTGCTCAAAGTAGGCCAACAGGGTGGGAATTTGCGGGTGCTCCCCCAGCTCGTGGAGGCGCACGGCCTCTTGCTCAAACAGCTGGACGGCCTTGAGGAAGGACTTGGTGCCCTGGGTTTGGGGGGCAAACTGCTTGATGACGCAACGGCTGTTGAGGCGATCGGTGTCAAGGGCAAAGTAGGTGCGCCCAAAGCCGCCCCGGCCCATCAGCTTGAGTGGACGGTAGCGACCCCGCAGGCGGCGCTCTAGAGGGGTGCCGCAGGAAGGACAGACCGCGGCCAGGGTGGCGTGATTGGGCTGGGTACAGTGAGGGTTGAGGCAGCAGATCATCACGGCGGTAAACCCTAGGACGCGGGGGCATAGCTTTTGCTTATGCCTACTTCCATTTAACCCGTAATCGGTCGGAGAGGGGGGATTTTGGCCCCTTGGTAAAGAGGCGTATTGGTGGGTTAACGCAGAGTTGTCGACAGGGGCCGTCGCTCTCTAGCCGCCTTTTAAGCAGAATTAAACAGATTCTATGGCAAGAATTTGGCCCGATCGCAGCCCCAACCCCCCTTTTTCCTTCGCTCCGTGGGTCGTCAGCAGCCGACCCCATCGCGCCGCCGGAGTCCGCGATCGTCGCTATGTTTCGTAACAATTGGGGCGATCGCACCAATCGGCCCAAACCCGTGCGGTATGGTGAAGAACAGTCGTTACGTTAAGCCTTTCCCCGCTGCACCTATGACCCTGGCCTCGCCCTCCCACAAAAAAGCCAAAGCCCTGCGCCCAGGGGCCACCCGCCCCGCTAAAGAACTCTGTAGCGAGTGTGGCTTCTGCGACACCTACTACATTCACTACGTCAAAGAAGCCTGCGCCTTTCTCAATCAGCAGTTTCCCACCCTAGAGGGGCAGACCCACGGCCGCAGCCGCGATCTAGAGGCGGAGGATGAAGTCTACTTCGGTGTTCACCAGGACATGATGGCCGCCCGCAAGCAGCAGCCGATCGAGGGGGCCCAGTGGACCGGCATTGTCAGCACCATCGCCATCGAAATGCTGACCAAGGGGCTGGTAGAAGGGGTAGTGTGTGTGCAAAACACCGACAGCGATCGCTTTCAGCCCCAGCCCGTACTGGCCACCACTCCCGAAGAAATTCTGGCGGCGCGGGTCAACAAGCCCACCCTATCGCCCAACCTGTCGGTGCTAGAGCAGGTCGAAAAATCGGGCATGAAGCGACTGCTGGTGATTGGCGTCGGCTGCCAGATCCAGGCCCTGCGGGCGGTCGAAAAGCAGCTGGGCCTAGAGCAGCTCTACGTGCTGGGCACTCCCTGCGTTGACAACGTCAGCCGGGCGGGACTGCAAAAGTTTCTTGAAACCACCAGTCGCTCCCCCGACACCGTGGTGCACTACGAATTCATGCAGGACTTTCGGGTGCACTTCAAGCACGAAGACGGCTCTACCGAAACGGTGCCCTTCTTTGGCCTCAAAACCAACCAGCTCAAGGATGTGTTTGCCCCCTCCTGCATGAGCTGTTTTGACTACGTGAACGGCTTGGCTGATTTGGTTGTGGGCTACATGGGTGCCCCCTTTGGCTGGCAGTGGATTGTGGTCCGCAACGATCGCGGCCAAGCCATGCTAGATACCGTGATGGATCAGCTCGACACCCAGCCGGTGATGTCGGTGGGCGATCGCAAAGCCGCCGTGCAGCAGAGCATTCCCGCCTACGACAAAGCGGTGACCCTGCCGATGTGGGCGGCTAAGCTGATGGGGGTGGTGATCGAGCGCATTGGCCCTAAGGGGCTAGAGTACGCCCGCTTTTCCATCGACTCCCACTTCACCCGCAACTACCTCTACGTCAAGCGCAACTACCCCCAAAAGCTGGCTGCCCACGTGCCTGAGTTTGCCAAGCGCATTGTTGCTCAGTACAAGCTGCCGGAATAGGCGATCACCTGTTTCCCGATTTTGGCATTAATGATGACCAGCTAAAAGCCCATGTCCCTTGCTTATATCGCCCACAACCATGGGGATTGTCGGCGATCTCCTCTACCCCAATCCCGGCATTAATAATGACCGGGCTAAAAGCCTATGTCCCCTAAAGGGGACGCCCCCTTACCCTCAGCCCCAATCCCCTAGTCCTCTTCAGAGGACTTCCACTATTAGCCCTGGAATTCTATTCCTGGCGGTCTATGCCAACCCACCGGGGTTTATGCCATTGGGGTATGGGCGATCGGCTAGTCGCCCATACCCCAATGGCGATAATGGGGGCGATCGCCCATACCCCGATCCCGGCATTAAAATGACCGGGCTAAAAGCTTATGTCCCCTCAAGGGAACACCCCTAGACCCAATCTCCCTAAAAACTTGGCTCTATAAATTAGCTGTTTTGCTGTTCTCTTGGTTCGAGGACTGCCCACAGTTGATTCTGAGCGTGATGCTGCTTTTGATTTTCGACATAGGTCACCGCCTTACTCAATTGACGGCTACCTAGCGAAAAGACTCCGTAGCCCGCCTGCCACCGAAATCGATCTGCCCCCGGCAAGAGAATCTGATTGCGGTAATGGGAACTGCTGCCTTTGATGTTCTTCACAAAGCTGGCTACTGACAACGTAGGTGGAATTGAAACCACTACGTGAATGTGATCTTCCGTACCGTTAACAGCATGGACAATACAGCCCAATTGGGTAGCCTTGCCAATTATGTAGCGATGTAAATCGGCTTCCCAAATGGGATCAATCATAGGCTCTCGATATTTAGTTGCCCAGACCAGATGATAGTAAAGCTGCCACAGAGACATTGGTTTGAATGGGATGCACAATGCTCTCAATTTGCCCGGTAGAACCCGCGATCGCTCGTTGACCCCGATGAGCGGTTTCAATTGCTTGTATTGCCCACAACCATGGGGATTGTCGGTCATCACCCCTACCCCGCTCCCGGCATTAAAATGACCGGGCTAAAAGCCTATGTCCCCTCAAGGGGACGCCCCCCTTACCCTCAGCCTTAGTCCTCTTCAGAGGACTTTCACTATTAGCCCTGGAATTCCATTCCTGGGCGGTCTATGCCAACCCACCGAGGTTTATTCCCTTGGAACATGGGCGATTGCTCCATTCCTGGATGGCCATGGTGATGGGGCGATCGCCCATGCTCCGACCAATCAAACAAAAAAGGGAGCTGCGATCGCAGCTCCCTTTATCTACAAGGTTGAGGAAGAACCTACACCACGCTATAGCCCCCTGCTAACCAGCTCTGTAGCTCGGTCGGAGCCTGGGCCTGGGCCAGCATGGCCTGGAGCTGTTCCCCATCCAATACCTCAGTCTCAAGCAGGGTCTGGGTAGCCGACTCCAGCAGCCCCCGATTGAGCCGCAGAATTGCGATCGCCATAGACCGAGCGTTGTCGAGCAGCAGCTTCACCTGGCGATCGATCTCGGTCGCCACTTCGGGGCTAGT
>DASQNN010000261.1:0-6821 GCA_035644955.1 Nodosilinea sp.
GTCAGCTACTTCCACGGCCATTGTGGCCCTGGCCGAAGACCTGGAGGTGCTGGCCGAGGTACCCGAGGCCGACATCAGTCTGATCGAGCCGGGCCAGGCGGTGGAAGTGGTGGCCGATGCCTTTCCAGACCAAACCTTTCAGGGACGGGTCAAGCTGGTGGCCCCCGAGGCGATCGAGCGGCAGAATGTCACCCTGTTTCAGGTGCGGATTGAACTGATTGACGGCAAAGACATTTTGCGATCGAATATGAACGTCAATGTGGCCTTTGTGGGCGACCAGTTGGCCAATGCCCTGGTTGTGCCCAGCGTGGCGGTGGTTACCCAGGCGGGCCAAAGCGGGGTGCTGGTGCCCGGCGACAACCGCGATATTGTGTTTCAGCCGGTCACCCTGGGGCCGCAGGTGGGTAACCAAATTCAAATTGTGGATGGCCTGGGGGAGGGCGATCGCGTCTTTGTCGACTTACCGCCCGGCCGATCCCTTGAAAATATCACCGTACGTCAAGATCGCTAAAATCGTTGTACCGCCCGCTACCCTGGACTTACCATGACGCTGAAGACCAGTGACTCTACAACCCAGGTGAACACCCCGTCCCTATACGACACAGATTTTTTGCTGTGGATAGACGCCACTGCTGCTCTGCTAAAAAATCGCAGGTTTGACAATCTTGACCTAGACAATCTAATTGAGGAAATTGAAAGTTTGGGCAGGAGTGATAAGAGAGCGGTACTAAGCTATTTGGCTCGTCTTTGCGAACATCTTCTCAAAATTAAGTACTGGGAGGCAGAACGTCAGCAGTGCCTGCGAGGCTGGAGCATAGAAGTAAATAACTTTCGCAGGGAAATTCATCGGCTTTTGAAAGATAGCCCTAGCCTAATAAATCACCTGCTGGAAAATTTTCAAGCTGAATATCATGACGCCCGAGACAATGTCTTAATTGCCAGCGATATCGCTCCAAATCTCATTCCTGAAGAACCTTTTTTTAGCCTAGACCAGGCCCTGGGAAAAGACTGGATACCCCTAGCTAGCTCTCTAGATTTGGATGAGGGATGATGTGATGACGACTCAAATTTCTTTGCCATCCGCCGCCTCGGCGGAGCAAGCTCTGTCTTTGCCAGGACGCTATTCGTGGAGCCACTTTAAAAGCTTGCAAAGTTGGGCTGACCAAACCCCCAGTCTTAAAATTGCGTATCTGGACGGTGCCATTGAACTTATGACAACTGGCAAGCCCCATGAGCGAGTGAAGAAGCTAATAGCTATCTTGATTGAAGCGTACTGCTTTGAGCAAGGGATTCGCTTTTTTCCCCTAGGGAATGCTACCTGCGAAGCTGAGGAAAAAGGTGCCTCCTTTGACCCCGATGAGTCGTACTGTTTTGAAGCCGATAAAGACTATCCCGACCTGGGTATTGAGGTAGTTTTTACCAGCGGTGGACTCGATAAATTAGAAAAATATCGGCGCTTTAGCGTGGCGGAAGTTTGGTTTTGGCAGCGCGATCGCCTGATAGTCTATCATCTTGTGCTCAACGCAGTGGGTGAGTCTGACTATCAGCTTGCCGAGCGCAGTCGCTGGCTTCCCGATTTAGATATTGCGCTACTAGAAAACTGCGTTCAACTAGAAGAAGCTGTAGAAGCCCGGACTCAATTTTTAGCTGCCTTAAGAGCAAAGCCCTAAGAGCATGTCTGTCTATGAATCTGCAAGAAAGTCTGTCGATGGCGACAAAAACCCTGGCGGCCAACCGCCTCCGCAGTGCCCTCACCATGCTGGGCATTGTGATCGGCAACGCCTCGGTAATCACGATGGTGGGCCTGGGTGAAGGGGCGCAGCGGTTTGTCAACGCCCAGCTCGAAACCCTGGGGCCAAACGTGCTGTTTGTGGTGCCCGGCAGCCGCGAAACTCGGCAGCTAGGGTCGTTAGAGATTCCCCGCACCCTGGTGTTGGCCGATGCGGAGGCGATCGCCCAGCAGGTGCCCTCGGTGTCAGCGGTGGCGGCGGAGTCGAGCGGTCGCCAGCTGGTTACCTTTCGCAACCGCAATGCCAATGTCAATGTGGTGGGTATTACGCCAGACTTTCTCACGGTGCGCAGCTTTGAGGTGGCTAGAGGGCGTTTCATTGGCGATCTAGATGTCACCCGCAGCGCCCAGGTAGCCGTGGTAGGCGAAACCCTGCGAGAGCGGTTATTTGACGACGAACCGGCCCTGGGGCAGCAAATTCGGGTGGGGGGCACCAACTTTGACATCGTTGGCGTGCTGGAGAAAAAAGGGTCTAACCTCGGCCTCGACTACGACGATGCGGTGATGGTGCCGCTGACCACAAAAGACACCCGCCTGGCTGGGGGGGCGCGATCGCCCTACGGCATTGAGGTCTCATTCATTACGGTATCGGCCCGCGATCGCGCCAGCATGGCCACCGCAGAGTTTCAAATCACCAACTTGCTGCGCCTGCGCCACAACATTCGCGACGAAGACGACTTTTACATCAGCAGCCAAGACTCGCTGCTCACCATCGCCAACACGATTACCGGGGCGCTGACCCTGATGCTGGCGGCGATCGCAGGGATTTCCCTCTTTGTCGGCGGCATCGGCATTATGAATATCATGCTGGTGTCGGTGCGAGAGCGCACCCAGGAGATCGGGTTGAGAAAGGCGATCGGGGCCTCCCAGGGCGACATTTTGAGCCAGTTTTTGATCGAGGCCATCATCCTGTCGATCGCGGGGGGCATCATCGGCACCGCTGTCGGGGTCAGCGGCATTTTGCTGATTGGGGTGTTGACGCCGTTTGAGTCAGGTATTTCTGTGGGGGCGATTGTGCTAACGGTGAGTATTTCGGGCGGCATCGGCCTGTTCTTTGGTGTGTTCCCCGCTCGCCAGGCCGCCAAGCTCGACCCCATTGTGGCTCTGCGCACTGCCTAGGACAAGCAATGAACCTTCGTACCGCTACGGAAGCTGATCTGCTCACCCTGGCAGCTCTGTTTCGAGAAACGGTGCTGGTCAACGCTCCCCAGTACTACACCCCAGCCCAAACCGAAGCATGGGCTGCCATTGATGCCCATAGCCCTCGCTTTCACCAGTTCATTTTAGGGGTAACGACCTATGTGGCCGAGGACGACACCGGCATCCTCGGCTTTGCGGGCATTGGCGATGACGGTTATGTGGCGTCGGTCTACGTACACCATGACTGCCTGCACCAGGGCATTGGCTCCATTCTGATGCAGGCCGTGCTAGCCCACGCCCAGGAGAACCAAGTGCACCGGCTCTATGCCGAGGCCAGTGAATTTAGCCTCAGACTGTTTCAAAAGTTTGGCTTCAGCCAGTACGACACCGAAGTGGTCGATCGCAACGGCGTGCAGTTCACCCGCTACCTGGTGGAGCGAGTTCTGATTTAAACGAGAGGGGGAAACCAGGTAACAGGTGTTAGGTGTCAGGTTTTAGGGGCAGCCTTGAACCTGGCACCTAACACCCTGGCTCTAGCCTACTTGCGCGCTACGCCATCGACTCGGGCGGCGTGCTTGACCGCTGAGGCGACAGCGGCAGCGACCCGCTCGTCGAATACCGAGGGAATAATGTGCTCGCGATCGAGCTGGTGGGGACTGACTAGGTCTGCGATCGCATAGGCGGCCTCTAAATACATCGAGGGTGTAATCTCCTGGGCTCGGCAGTCGAGCGCACCGCGCAGCACCCCCGGAAACGCCAGCACGTTGTTGATCTGGTTGGGGTAGTCGCTGCGGCCGGTGGCCATCACCGCCACTTTACCCGTCACCAGCTCGGGTTGAATTTCGGGAATGGGGTTGGCCATGGCAAACACAATCGGGTCTGCCGCCATAGAGGCCACCATATCTACCGACACGACCCCCGGCGCGCTGACGCCCAGAAAGATGTCGGCCCCTACCATAGCGTCGGCCAGGCTGCCCGATGCTTCCACCGCAAATTCCTGTTTTTGAGCATTCAGGTCATCGCGGCTCAGCGAGAGAATGCCCTTCGAATCACACAGCACGATGGTGTTGGCCCCGGCCTTTTGCAGCAGCTTAGCGATCGCCACCCCTGCGGCCCCGGCCCCGTTGATCACCACCTTGACCTGGGTGAGGGATTTATTCACCAGCTTCAGCGCGTTGACCAGCGCGGCCAGGGTGACAATGGCGGTACCGTGCTGGTCGTCGTGAAACACGGGAATATCGAGCTCTTGGCGCAGTCGAGCCTCGATCTCGAAGCAGCGGGGAGCGCTGATGTCTTCTAGGTTGACGCCGCCAAACACCGGAGCCAGCTGTTTTACGGCCGTCACAATGGCATCGGTATCTTGAGTGTCGAGGCAGATGGGGAAAGCATCCAGCCCCGCGAACTTCTTAAACAGCAGCGCCTTGCCCTCCATCACCGGCAGGGCGGCAGCGGGACCCAGATTTCCGAGGCCCAACACGGCGCTGCCATCGGTGACGATCGCCACCGTGTTGCCCTTGATGGTGAGGTCAAAAACGCGATCGGGGTGCTCGGCAATTTCTACACAAACCCGCCCCACGCCGGGGGTGTAGGCCATGGCCAGGTCATCCTGGTTGTGCAGTTCGAGCTTGCTCTCAACGCTGATCTTGCCACCCTCGTGGATCGCGAAGGTGCGATCGCAGATCTCCAAAATCTCAATTTCTTCAACGGTTTTGACCGCCGCAATAATTTCGTCTACGTGGGTCTCGCTGGAGGCATCTACGTGCAAAACCCGCACCAGGTCGTGACGGTTGCGGCTAATCAGTTCAAAATCACCCAGGTTGCCCCCCGCCTCGGCAATCGCTTGGGTGATCCGGGCCAGCATACCGGTTTTGTTTGGAATCTTGAGCCGCAGACTGAGACTATAACTGGGGTTGGGGGTAAGAGTTGCCATGCTAAAACCTTTGGGCGATCGCGCCAGCGAAACAGAAATGCCGTCTTGAGGGAATATTAAGACTAACCACCCAGTTTAAGCGACCGAGCTTCCCCTCATCTGGGTCTCCCAGTGTGTGTGAAGATAGCAGTAGCGTCTGTTACCTATGCACGGTTCCTGGCTAGCCCCCCTCACCGTCATGCCCAGCTTTTACAGTGAAGTCACCATCAACGCCCCCCGCTTTGCCGTCTGGGATGCCCTGGTGCGCAAAGAAGAATGGCACCGCTGGAACACCTTTCTCTACGACTGCGACCCCAACCTGCCCATTCGTCCCGGCGGTGAAATTTTTCTGGCTCTGCGCCGCCTCGAAGGCGAAGACGAAACCGAGTTTCAGCCCCGCATTATGCTGGTGCAGCCCAACCACTGCCTGCGGTGGATTTCCATTGGCCCCGGTTTCAAAAGCGAGCATGTCTTTGAACTGGAGGATGTCGGCCCCAACCGCACCAAATACATCCACCAAGAGCGCATTTCTGGCCTGCTCTCCCGGGTGTTTCTGCCCTTTATTCGCCGTGACGAAAAAGAAGGCATTCGCCGCATGGCTCAGCAGATTAAGCGCTACGTCGAGCACCACTACCGCAGGCAGTGGTAAAGGCTGGGTGAGCTGACGCTGCCGAGGAACCGGTTGCCTGGTCAGTCGGCTGATATTGGGTACAGATTATGCAGAGCAAGCATCTATTGTTTGAGCCGCTCACGGCTGCCCATGCTGAGGAACTTTGGCCCATTCTGGCTACCCCTGCGGTGCTCGCCTGGATTGATCCCCAGGGCAATTTACTGACCCTAGCAGACCTGAGGGCAGAGTTTGCCGCCTGGACAAACGGCCCAGTCGCATCAACCATGCCCAAAGAAAGATGGTTCAACGTGGCGATACGGTTGAACATTTCTCCCTTCCCAGCCATTGGCCGCCTGGAATCAACCGGATACGATGGCTGGGGCGAAGTAGCCTACCTGTTAGGCGAGGCCTGGTGGGGCAAGGGATTGGCCTTTGAGGCTATGCTTTGGTGGCAAGACTACCTCGCTACGGCTGCCCCAGGTACCGAATGGTGGGCCACTGTGCACCCCATGAACCAAAGAAGTATTCGCCTGCTAGAGCGGCTGGGCTACAGGCAGGTAGACCCCAGCGATCGCCCCAAGCTTCAATCCTACGATCCGGGAGACTACTGCTTTGTCCATCCCATCTAGATGGCTTGAGATACCGACAGCCCTGTCGTCCCTGCGGTGTGGGTACAGCCCAATCGTCGCAATGCCTATGGCAAAAAGCCTTTTGTCATGATTTGGCCAGCTGTGTAAGGACAATCAGTTGGAAATGTAGTTCTGGACAATGTTGTTTGACTAGCGGCCTGATCGACGGCGTCTTCGTAGCACTCTGCTAGACAATCGTCTAAAAAGGGCTTCAGACTTGGAGATGCTTGAATTGCTCGGCGAATGCGCCGCCGATGCTCAATAATACTGCTCTCCCAACTGCCACTGCGGTGGTCGGGTTGAAACTGCCACTTGAGTAAGTGCAGCAGTAAAACAACCAGGTTGCTCTCTAAGCGTTGCCGCTCCCGTCGCCCCATGTCTTCAATTTCTTCAATGATGTTTTCCCAGTCGATCGCGCCATAGTCTCTTCGCTTGAGCGCATCGGCAGTGGCTTCGATCCAACTGTGGTAGTCGGCTTCGTATAGAGAAATCGCTGGGGCGGGCCGAGCAGGGGTCATAGGCGATCGACAGATACAGAAATCGGTTGACACTAGCCTAACATTTAGCCCTGGGGCTCCAGGGGTGAAGCATTTCAGGGCTAAACAGGTAGAATCTGGGGCTCAGTTAGCCTGGGGCTAGGACTACGCACTTCAGCGTCAAAAATGCTCAGGGCACGAAGCCCTTAGCCATAATTTGGCTAACTGTATAAGGGCAATCCTGAGGGAAGGTAGCTTCAGACAGGCC
>DASQNN010000262.1:0-12885 GCA_035644955.1 Nodosilinea sp.
CTGATTTTTGCTTTTGTGCTGGCCTACATCGCCGCCGCTATTCAGCTTGAAGCAATTTTGGGAGCCTTTGCCGCCGGGCTAATCTTGGCCGAAACCTCTAAGCACAAGGAGCTAGAGGAGCAGATCAGCCCGATCGCTGACATGCTGGTGCCAATTTTCTTTATTGTTGTGGGGGCACGCACCGACCTCAGCGTGCTTAACCCTCTGGAGCCGGCTAACCGAGCCGGGCTCGTCATTGCGTCGTTTTTAGTCGTCGTTGCCGTTGTTGGCAAAGTCATTGCCGGCTTTGCCATCTTTGGTCAGCCCGGCATCAACCGCCTGGCTGTAGGGGTTGGTATGATTCCCCGGGGCGAAGTGGGCCTGGTATTTGCCGGGGTGGGGGCCGCCAGCGGCGTGCTGACAGAAGCGCTAGACGCCGCCATTATTGTGATGGTGATTGTCACCACCTTCGTGGCCCCGCCCCTGCTGCGAATGGTCTTTAAAGAAGACGATGAAAGGCCTGCTTCGGTGGAACCCAAACCTGCCGAGGAGGTAGAATCTGCCCCTGAGGTGTCTTAAAGACTATAAAGCAACTCAGGAACGTTGCTATACTGGGTGTGCTTTTGCTGGTGTAGCTCAGTTGGTAGAGCAGCTGATTTGTAATCAGCCGGTCGCAAGTTCGAGTCTTGTCACCAGCTTATTCCCAAAACCCTTGAAATCAAAAGGTTTCAGGGGTTTTTTGTTGCCCGTCTGTTGTGTGGCGATGAAGCCAGCGATCGCGTCAATCCATAACTCTAGAGAACAAGCCCTGCTTTGGAGTGTGAACTTTCGCAAGGTTCCCCTTGGCTTTCGCTCCGACCGGGTGCGGCTCGTTACGGTCTGGGAAAAGCCAATCTGGCTGTGGGCTTTGTGCCGCTGACGGCTTTGCGCCGATCGCGAAAGAAAAAGGCTTCTTCACCAACCTTGCAAAAAATGTGGTCGCCGCAGCAAATCTAAGTATAGACTTGATATTATCGTTCAGGGCGAAAGCATAGACATCTGCCTTCTGTTCGGCACCAATGTCCAGGTTTAACGACTCAGTCTCTCTCCTTGAGACACCCTCCATTTATTTACAGGTGAATTTCTGACAGGTGTTTCCGTCATGGGCGGGCTTTGCCCTGCCAACGCCACACACATTCGATCAGCATGGAGCAGATACCATGAACAAGTTTGACTCAACTAAACTGCGGACCAGATTTGACAACACCAGCGAAGGCTGGCTAGTGCAGGTGTATAGCGGCGATCGCCGCCTGCTCTGCGTGCTCGAGTCGTCTCACGCCTGGACTTTTTTGTTGGGCTGTGGGTTCGGTCTCCTGCTGGCAGTGGGGTGGTTTAACCTCGCCAGTTACAGTCCGTCCACGCCTTATGAGCCGGCAACAACTCCCCCCGAAGTGTGGATTGACTAGCTCAGCTATTGCTAAAAGCGTGGTGCCCACGCAACTCTTCCGATTTGTTGCCCAACGAGAGCGATCGCAGCTCCGTCACTTTTTATAGCGGGGCGCCATTGGTAATCTCATTGCCAAACATAGCCATCGCCAAAACGGTTCGGACATGACCAATACCGTTGAAGCAATGGCTATACGCCGTTGCGCTGCCCCATTTAACCGGGGCAAGGGGTGCTGCCTTAAGCGCAATGGCCATCGCTATATAAGTAGACTCTGGAGCGGTCTCCAGATCGGCCAGGGGGACAGGTCGCGGATGCGGTTGTTGTTTTAGGGCAAGATACCAACGCTAATTAAGGTCTGGGCGGAGGGGAAGGAGCGATGATCTGGTGGTTAAACACCGCAAGTGACGCCGGGTTATCGAGTTTGGCCAGGGGTGACAGATCGGAGACGCGATTGTCGTAAATCGACAGCCTGTCCAGTTCTGTGAGCGCAGTAGTGAGCGGCGCCCACCACTGCAACTTGGGAAGTGGAGTCATAGGAAGCCCATCTCAATCACAACGACCTATAGAGGAAATTCTGGCGTTGGCGCAGCCTCTCCTTTGGAGAATCGCAATTTGCATAAACCGGGGATATACGGGGGATCGCCAATCAAAAGGAAAACTTATGATTTGGATTTAACATTGCGTTTCAAATTCGTGTTGAGAAAACGCAAAAATTCCGGCTTTTAGGGATAGACTTAAGCACATAGAGATTCAGGACTTGATAGATAGGGATCTATGGAGGGTACAGCGGCACAGCAACACCTTCCTGCCCCATTCGGAGAGCACCCATCTCTGAATACCCTGTCGACAGGTTCTCACATAACGCCTGTGCTGTAGGGGTGAAGCACTTCACCCTTACTTTGTTAAAGCTCATTTATCCCAGTCATCACTCCTCGGTAGAGGAGGCGGAAGGAGGTTTTGGTGGATTTCTTTTCTGAGTTCATAACGAATTTTGGGGCGCAGTTACAGTCCCCGACGCTGGGCTTTCTGATTGGCGGTATCGTCATTGCCGCCCTCGGTAGCGAGCTGCAAATTCCCGATGCGATCTATAAGTTCATCGTCTTCATGCTGCTGATCAAAGTCGGCCTGACCGGCGGCATGGCCATTCGCAACGCTAGTCTGGCGGAGATGCTGCTGCCGGCGCTGTTCGCCGTGGTAACGGGGATCGTGATTGTGTTCGTCGCGCGCTACACATTGGCCAAGCTGCCGGGCATTAGAACGGTAGATGCGCTTGCGACCGGGGGCCTGTTCGGTGCTGTGAGTGGTTCTACCATGGTCGCTGGCATCACCGTACTGGAAGGGCAAGGTATGGAATACGAGGCCTGGGCCGGTGCCCTCTATCCCTTCATGGACATCCCTGCGCTCGTGACGGCGATCGTCTTGGCCAGCATCTATGCAAACAAGCAGAAGCGCGACAAGTACCTCAAAAATGAGAAGTATCTCAAAAATGAGGAGTATATGGGCATGCAGCCGGTTGCCGCAGTCGGGGCTCCCATCGACCAGCCCGTTCCCGCAGGCGGGTATCCCACCAACGATTTGCGCAGTGGCGCAGGCGGGTATCCTGGCGAGCCGGGGGGCTCTACAGGCGGCTATGCCAGCGGGCCCAGCGGTGCCCCCAGCAGCCGAGTCAAAATCTGGCCCATCGTGAAGGAAAGCATCCAGGGCTCTGCCCTCTCGGCCTTGCTGCTCGGCCTCGCCCTAGGCATCCTCACCCGGCCAGAAAGTGTCTACGAGAGCTTCTACGACCCCCTCTTCCGCGGCCTGCTTTCGATTCTGATGCTGATCATGGGTATGGAGGCCTGGGCAAGACTCAACGAATTGCGCAAGGTGGCTCAGTGGTACGCTCTATACGCCTTTGTGGCCCCCTTTCTGCATGGATTTATCGCCTTCGGTCTCGGCATGATTGCCCACTACGTCACTGGGTTCAGCCCTGGCGGCGTCGCGCTCCTGGCCGTCATTGCCGCCTCTAGCTCAGACATCTCAGGTCCGCCCACGCTGCGGGCCGGTATCCCGTCAGCCAATCCCTCTGCCTATATCGGTGCGTCCACAGCTATCGGTACGCCGGTTGCGATCGCCCTCTGCATACCGCTCTTCGTTGGGCTGGCCCAGGCGATGACGGGGGGCTAATCGCAAACGGTTCCGG
Organism: Nodosilinea sp.; assembly: GCA_035644955.1. Lineage (GTDB taxonomy): Bacteria > Cyanobacteriota > Cyanobacteriia > Phormidesmidales > Phormidesmidaceae > Nodosilinea. The sequence continues at coordinate 3,588 of DASQNN010000262.1, forward strand.
TCTGCCGGTGCCCCCCGGCCCGGCGACCCAGTGCTTGAATGAATATACATGTAAGGAGGTAACCCCTATGGCTAAGCCCGCCAAAAAACTCGTTCTCATCACAGAGAAATTGCTGCTGAAAAAGATTGCCGAGATCATTGACGAAGCCGGGGCAACCGGCTACACGGTACTAGAAACCGGCGGTAAAGGTAGTCGCAACGTGCGCTCGTCAGGGCAACCCAGCGTTTCTGACACCGAGTCAAATATAAAGTTTGAGGTGCTCACCGAAAATCGGGATATGGCAGAGAAGATTGCCGATCGGGTCGCAGTGGAATTTTTCAACGACTATGCCGGCATTGCCTATATCTGTGACGCGGAGGTACTGTACGCCCACACCTTTTGTGGGCCAGAGGGCTGTTGAATCGAGATGACGCAGACCAAAAAGCCGGGGGCATGCCCCCGGCTTTTTGGATTTGGTCGGCTGGGTTTTGACAGCAATTCTCATTTTGGCGAAAGCTGTTCAAGCACTGGAAATCTCAGTATGACAATGACATTTGAGAGATCAAAGAGAGCCCCTATCGAATGCCCTGGGCGATGTCGTTGAGCTGGTACTTTTGCTGGACTTGTCGCTGAAGTTTTAACCCTTTTCCCAAGCTACCTTGAAAACTTATACAGACGTTGTGAGAGAGGTTATTTTGTCGAACTTGAAGGGGTCTAAAGAATTTCAGACGGCAAATGATGGGACTGAGCTAGCGTGTCGCAGACCTCTGCGTCTGTCATTTGGGCAAAGTCTTTGTACCACAGGCTGATGGCGGAGAGGGCGGCGGGGGTGAACAGGCAGACTACCTCATCTACTTTGGTCTGGAGGGCACTACAGGTTTCTGGCGGTGCCACCGGCACGGCCACAATTAATTTGGCCGGCTGCTGGGGTTTGATGACCGCGATGGCCGCCTGCATGGTTAGCCCCGTGGCAATGCCGTCGTCCACCAAAATAACGGTGCGATCGCGAATGGCAGGCTGGGGCCGATCGCCTCGGTAGACGCGATCGCGGCGCTGTAGTTCTTGCAGTTCTCGGGCCGCTACGGCCTCCACCGCCTCGTCAGTAATCTCCAACCAGCCCAAGACATCGTGGTTCAGCACCCGCACCCCGCTAGAGGCGATCGCGCCCATGGCTAGTTCTGGGCGATCGGGGGCCCCCAGCTTGCGCACCAGGCAAATATCCCACGGCGTCTCTAGCGCCTGGGCCACCTCGTAGGCAATGGGTACGCCCCCTCGGGGCAGCCCCAGCACCAGCGCATTGGGGCAATGGGCGTAGGGCTTGAGCCGAGCCGCCAGCTGCCGCCCAGCATCGGTACGGTTTTGGAAGTGAGCATGGGAGTCGGGCATGGTGTTCTCCTGGGGAGAGGGTGGCGTTGGGCACATAAACCACCCAACGTCATCTCTACAGCCTAGCTAATCTGTACCGGCGTTTGCTTTTGCGCAGGGGTTTGCCGCCGCCATGAAATGTTCATAGGGTAGAAGATGCAACAGTTTCAGTTTTTGTAACCAGCCCGGCGATCGCGCCGCCCGCGCCTAGAGTAAGGGCACAGCACTGGAAGGAGCAAGGCCATGAACAGGTTGAAATTGGGGTGGCCCTTAGGGGCGATCGCCCTGGCTGGAGCTTTACCCATGGCCCTCTCTGTCGCCGGTCTTGGGTTGGCAGAGCTGTCGGAGCCTGAGTCCCCAATGCCGCCCATTGTGCAGCGCCACCACTACACCCGCGATCGCCAGGTGATTGAGCGCACCCAGGCCATGGTCTATGACCCCATAGCTCGCCAGCTGGCCGAGTCGCTCGATTTAAATATTCTCAACGTTACCTGGGAAGACACCGGGCGCTTTTACGGGTCAACGGTCGGCCCCAACATCAGCGACATGACCATTCAGGTGCAGCAGCAAGACCCCGATACCGGGCGCTATCAGCTTCACCTGATGCCGGTGATTCGCCACCCCAACTTTGCTGACCTCAGCGCCGACATTCCCCTCGACAAGTTCTTTGTGCAGGTGGGCAACGAAAAGGGCGAGAACCTGCGTCGGGTGCCCCTGGCTGAGGTGCTGGGCGATCTGCGCCGCTACCTGCACACCCCAGACTCCTGGGCCGGGCGGCGGCAGTCGTTATTGGCTCCCCGCGACAGCCATGTGTTGGTCAGCGCCCAGGCCTGCTTTTTGCCGGTTCCCCAAGCGGGCCTGGCCACCTTTAACCCGGTGCTGTTCAACTACCAGTCGCGCCCTGGTGACCCAGCGGTGCTGACCATTCTCGCCACCCGCGAGGGCACCAGCGTGACCGTCATCGACAATCAGCGCGACGGCCTTGATGCAGGGCAAACCTGGGGCCAGCGCTTATTCTTCAACAAAAATGGCGAACGGGCCAGCTTTACGGGTCAGCGGCTGAGCGACTTTCAGGCCCAGCCCGATGGTCCCGACAGTCCACGCTCGGGCGGCGAAGTTGTTGAAGACGACACCGAGGGCCTGAATATGGTGCTGCTGATTCAGGTGCCGCTCAAGCAGCAGACCCCGATGCGGCAGTCCTTCGACAGCGGTATTGCGCCTATGGCTGCGGCCCCAGCCATGGAAAGCCGCGCCCCTAGCAATGTAGAGGCGGCGGTGATTGGCCACGGTCCGGTGGAAGGCCCCTTTACCGAAATCGACAGCCTCGCCATCGAGCGCGACCCCGACTACCCGATCCGGGTCACGGTGCAGTTTTACAAGGCCACCAGCAACGGCGTGGTCTCGGAGGCCGACATGGCCGAGATTCGCCAGCAGATCGATCGCGTTTACGCCGATGCCGACTACGTGGGCAGCCTGGTGGTCGATGGCCCCAGCGATCGCCCCACCGAGCACGACGGCCCCAAGCAAGAACCGCGCAACTGGTGGCAGCGCTTCTGGGAGTATCAGCGCGGTGGCGATGACGGTTAACATTTAGTACCCCATAACATGGCTAATACGAAATCCGATTTGAGAAACCTCGATTCAAAACAGGAATCTCGTAGGGGCATTGCAGCAATGCCCCTACAAACCGGGTCATTCATATAGGATCCGATATGAGCTGTGCAACACCCTACCGCTCAATAGTGAAGTCATCAAAATGAGCTGAGCCGGTATGGGGTTCAGCCTCTACCTGGTCAACTTGGGCACCCACGGGTCCCCGCTTAGCCCAATCTAGCAGGGAGTTTAGCTGGTCGCTGGTACCCACTGCTACAATTTCAACGGTGCCATCGGGTTGGTTGCGCACAAAACCCTTGACTCCCAGCTGTTGGGCTATCTGGCAGGTGTGATAGCGAAATCCAACCCCCTGCACGACTCCATACACTACCGCTCGAATTTGTTCCATTGGCCTCTGGTTGGTAGGTTCATTGGTATTCAATCTGCTCGATGGGCACCATCACCACCGCTTGCCCAATCTACTCGGGCCTATAGATCGCCTGTACAAAGCGATCGCAGCCCGCCAAATCCAAAGCGATCTCAATATCGCCATAGCAGCCTTGGGCTTCGAGCAGCGCTCGCACCGACTCGCCCTGCCCCGCCATCATTTCCACCAGCCACAGCCCGCCCGGTAACAGGTAATCGGGCGCTTGGGCGGCTAGAATGCGCAGATCCTCTAAACCATCTGGCCCGCCGTCTAGGGCCGTGGCGGGTTCGTGGTTGACTACCTCGGGCTCGAGGGTGGACAGCAGCGCCGAAGGAATGTAGGGAGGGTTTGCGACCATGGCGCTCAGCTGGCCCCGGTAGGCGCTTAACGGCTCAAACCAGGAGCCGTGGTAGAAGGTGATGCGCTCACCCAGCCCCGCCCGCTCGGCATTGCCCTGGGCCACCGCCAGCGCCTCAGCGCTCACATCCAGGGCCAGCACGCACGCCGCAGGCAACATCTGGGCCAGGGCCAGGGCGATCGCCCCACTCCCCGTGCCCAGGTCTGCCCAAATTCCTTGGGTCAGCTGGGTTCCGATGGGGCTACGGGCGATCGCCGCCGCCGCCAGGTCAATGATCAACTCGGTCTCGGGGCGCGGAATCAGCACCGCCGGCGACACTGCCAGGGTCAAATCGCGCCAGGGCGTTTCGCCCACCAGGTACTGCACCGGTACCCGCTGTTCCAGACGCTGCCGCCACCGCTGCGTCAACTCCGCTAGAGAGCAGCGCAACACCACCTGCGATCGCCCCTGCACCGTGCCCAGCTTGAGGGCCAGCCCATCGACATCGGCCACTGCCATCAGCAGCCAGTCCACCTCCCGCGCTTCCACTCCCGCTGCCTGGGCGGTTTGGCGAGCGCTTTGCCGCCAAGCCCAGAGTTCGTGCCCGGTGACTGAGCGATCGTCTGTCATCGGCTTGAGCAGCTGGTGAGGGGCTGGGCTGGGCTGGGCGAAGATTGGGGTGGTAAGCCAGACCTGCCGCTGGGGACATTTCGATTGTCCCCAGACCCCCTCGACCAGGGCCGTGCCGCCGCCCTGGACCCAACGGAAGGTTTGATCTGTAATTGGCCTATCGCGCTTCGCATCGGTCTTGGCATGTAGGTGATCTAGGGGAAACAGCCTGTGCGCAACTACATCAATACTGTATTTCTCATCTCCTCACCTTCCTCATCCCCTCACCTCAATGGGTCCACCGCGCCTTCATCCCCCGCGCATCGATGTGCACTAGGGCCGGAAACTGGCTGTACCGCCCCAACCCGCCGGACCACCAGGGGTCGAGCGCCCAGTAGACCTGGTTGCCGGTGAGGCCTACGCAGTAAAAGTCGATCGCGTCGCCCACAGTATGGCGGCTTTGGGCGGCCCCAGCGGTGCGGCGGTTGACCTCGGCTGGGCGGTACCAGTTGGTAATTAAAAAGGGACGACCGATGCGATCGCGGGCCTGCTGAGCCAGGGCGGCAATGCGCACAATGGCGTCTACCGTAGCCTGGTTGGAGGGCATGTGGGCACCGCCTCGGGTGGCCTCTGCCCAGGTAAAGTTGCCGTTAGCCACAATGCTGGCGTCGAGCTGAATGTTGTTGGGGGTCCACCGAGCGGGGCGGGGCGGGGCCGGGGCCGCCACGGGCGCCGGCATAGCCTCGGGCGACGACGGGGCCGCCCGCTCTAGCCGCCGCACATCTTCAAACAGCGACTGAAGGGTGGGAAGGCGCCCCTCTAGCCGTCGCCAGATCTGCACCAGGCGAATCAGCGCCTCCCGCTGCTGCTCGGTTTGGGCATAGAGGGTGGGGATATGGGCGGCAAAGTCGACCAGGGCGCGGTCTAGGGTACGGGCCGCCGCCACCAGAGCCGCCTGGTTTTCAGTATTTTGCGCTAGGTCGCTGGGGTCTACCCCCAGTTTTTGAATGGCAGCCGTGCGCGAGTCGAGGCCAAACCAGCGGCGGTAGCCCTCGGTGAGGGCAAAGCGCAGGTCGCCCTGGCCGCCGTAGAGGTCAGGAATTTTTTGCACAAAGGCAATCAGCGCTGGGTCAACCAGCTCCAAACTGGTTTCGCTGGCAAAGGGATCGTTGGTCAGCAGCCAGGCGATCGCCTCCTCCCGCGTGTCGGTCGCGCGCCAGATCTGCACCAGGCGAATCAGCGCCTCCCGCTGGTTGGGGTAGCCCGCGTAGTAGCGCCCCGCAGACTGCACAAAGGCCACCAGGGCGTTGTCGAGGGCCGCTTCGTCGGGCACCTGATCGACCACCGGCACCCCCAGGGCGTCGTACACCGCCGCCGTTGTATCGAGCTGCCGCCACAGGCGCACCGACTCCACCAGCGCCTGCCGCTGAAAGTCGAGGCGACCGTAGTTGGGCGGCAGCCGCTCCGCAAAGGCCAGCAGGGCCGGGTCGAGCTTAGCCAGGTGTTGGGGCAGCTGCCCACCGCTGTAGTCGGTGCTGATGTCGTCTATGTAAGCCTGCAGCAGCGCCGCTGGATCACTGGGTTCCAGCTGGGCAGCCTCTAGATCGCTCATCTCTGGCGTAAACCCCTTGGCCACCGCCTGAATAAAGCGATCGCTGTAGCGCCCCACGCTGGCATCCCACAGATCGGCCCCGCTCCAGCCCTGCTCAATCAGCCCGTTGGTGAGACTGCGAAGGGTGTTGGCGGCGTACTGCACCTGGGCCGCAAAGGTGTCAACCTGGGTTATCTCCAGCTGGTTGACCGGGCCTAGCCCCAGCCCCGTTTCGCCGTCCGCCAGCTGAGGCCCCTTTTGCACGGCGTAGAGAGCCGCCAAAATAGGCTTGTGCACCCCCGTTCGGCCCCCTGCCAAAAGATAGTAGTAGTTGCGTTGGTCGGGTGCTAACGTACTCATAGCGTGCATTTGGTATTGGCTGGCGGTAGGTGCTGGCGAATCGCGTTTATCCGCGTTGCCCCAGGGCAAATTGCGGTCGTCGCATTTTTCAGGTACAACAGCCCGTTCACAGTCACCACTTCACAGTAACCACAAAGTGTAGACCCGATGGGCGAAGTTCAACCATTACCCAGCCGTGGGTTTTTCCAAGACGCTGCCGTCAGACTGCTGGCCACCGATATGGATGGCACCCTGACCCGCCAGGGCAAGTTTACCGCTGCCCTGATCACTGGGCTAGAGCAGCTTCAGGGGGCTGGGCTATCGGTGGTCATTGTCACCGGGCGATCGGCGGGATGGGTGAATGGCCTCGCCCACTACCTGCCCGTCACCGGGGCCATGGCTGAAAACGGCGGGGTTTACTTTCCTCCAGACGCCGCGCCCGAGCTGCTGGTCGATATTCCAGACCTGGTTGCCCACCGCCAGTATCTCAGCGAAGCCTTTTCCCAACTGCAGTGGCGCTGGCCCCAACTGCACGAGTCCGACGACAACCGCTTTCGCTTCACCGACTGGACCTTTGACATCCAGGGACTCTCTGAGGCCGAGCTAGACGATATCGCCAAGGTTTGCCAAACCCTGGGCTGGGGCTTTACCTACAGCACCGTGCAGTGTCATCTCTTTAAGCCGGGTCAGTCAAAGGCGGCTGGGTTGTTGCAGGTGTTGCAGCGTCACTTTGCGCCCATTTCTACCGCTGAAATCATTACCCTAGGCGACAGCCCCAACGACGAGAGCCTGTTTGATCCCGAGCTATTTCCCCACTCGATAGGGGTTGCCAACGTTAAAGACTACTGGCAACACCTCACCCATCACCCCGCCTACGTATCCCACGCCGACGAGATCGAGGGGTTTTTAGAGCTGGTCAACGTTTTAGTCTCAGGCGATTAGGGCGAAGAGGTGCCGGGAATCTGGTCGGCGCTAGGTTTCCATCGCTGACCATTCATTGTGATGGGTTGAAGACTCATAAAACATTCTTAAAGTTTCACCCCTGCTCTATGGCATAACCCTTACCATGCCATAGAGTCGTTGGTAGTCTATGGTTGGGTAACCTGTTGAGTCCCATTGAAATCAAAAAACAATCTGGATATTTAGGCAATCTCGATCCCTAGAGAGGATGGTATTAGTCAGCAGGCAATGGCCAGTTCTAGGGCGAGTTCTAAGAAATTGAGTGGGTTTTGTGGGGTTTAACCTTAAAAATAGATGCGCCATGGAGCTGTTCTCCCAGCGAGGCTCTCCATTAAAACCACTATATTGAGCTGCTTTTAGAGTTTTTGATAGACCGCACGCACCGCTGCCAGGGATCAAAACTGAAGCATGATTTCAGGTGGCTGCACCCCTGCTCCACAGGGTTAACGTTGCGCTTCAGCATTTTTACCGGGGCTTCTACGGATTTTTTTAGAGATTTTTGGATCTCTCCCAACGCTGTCTCTGTCTGTGTTTCCGTTGTTTAAGACTGTTTCTTTTATCACCACCTATGACCATCGCACCACCCCAAGAGAATTCTGCAGCCGCTGTGGCAGATACCGCCTCAGCTGTCCTAAAAGTTGGCATTCCCAAAGAAATTTTTGCGGGTGAACAGCGGGTAGCTGCCACCCCCGATACGGCTAAAAAACTGCAAAAGCTGGGCTTTGAGGTGCTGGTCGAACGCCAGGCCGGCGCCAGGGCCAGCTTCACCGACAGCGCCTACGAGGCCGCCGGCTGCACCCTTGTGTCGGATCCTGCGAGCCTGTGGGAGGCTGCCGATGTGGTGCTAAAGGTGCGATCGCCCCAGCACCACCCCGACCTCGATCGCCACGAGGCCACTCTGCTGCGGCCCGACCAAACTCTGATCAGCTTTATCTGGCCCGCCCAAAATCCTGACCTGTTAGAGCAAATGGCTCAGCAGGGCGGCACGGTGCTGGCGATGGATTCGGTGCCCCGCATCTCCCGCGCCCAAAAGCTCGACGCCCTTAGCTCGATGGCCAACATCGGCGGCTATCGGGCGGTGATTGAGGCCGCCAGCCACTTTGGCCGCTGCTTTACCGGCCAGATTACCGCTGCGGGTAAAATGCCCCCGGCCAAGGTGATGGTGATTGGCGTAGGTGTGGCGGGGCTGGCGGCGATCGGCGCAGCTAAGAGTTTGGGCGCGATCGTCAAAGCCTTTGACACCCGCCTGGTGGTCAAAGAGCAGGTGCAGAGCCTCGGCGCAGAGTTTCTAGAGCTGCACTTTGAAGAAGACGGCAGCGGCGAAGGCGGCTACGCCAAGGTGATGAGCCAGGCCTTTATCGCCGCCGAAATGGCTCTGTTTGCCCAGCAGGCCAAAGATGTTGACATCATCATCACCACGGCCCTGATCCCCGGCAAGCCAGCGCCGCTGCTAATTACCCGCGAAATGGTCGAGAGCATGAAGCCCGGCTCGGTGGTGGTGGACCTGGCCGCTGAGCAAGGCGGCAACTGCGAAGTCACCCAGCCCGGCGAGGTAATCGATTACAACGGCGTCACCATTATTGGACTGACCGACTTGCCCAGCCGCATGGCCTCCCAGGCTAGCCAGCTCTACGGTAACAACCTAGTGCACCTGCTCAGCGACCTGGGCGGAGCCGAAAGTTTTTCCATTGATATGGAAGACCAGGTGATTCGCGCCACCACCGTAATCCACAACGGTCAGGTGACCTGGCCGCCGCCCAAGGTCGAGGCCCCGACCCCGGCCCCTAGCACCCAGGTGGCATCCCCGGTCACTGAAGACACCAGCCCAGCGCCCAAACCCTGGTATAGCCAGCTGCTCTGGCCCGTGCTGATTGGTCTGGCCTGCGTCGCCATTGGGCTCTGGGCACCGGCCTCGTTTATGACCCACCTGACCGTCTTTGTGCTGGCCAGCTTTCTAGGCTGGAAGGTGATTTGGGACGTGTCGCCCAGCCTCCACACTCCCCTGATGAGCGTCACCAACGCCATCAGCGGCATCATCATCATCGGCGGCATGCTGCAAATTTCGGGGGATATCACCTCACCGATGACGATCCTGGGC
>DASQNN010000263.1:0-24778 GCA_035644955.1 Nodosilinea sp.
ATTGCTTTGCAGAGTAAGTAAGGTACTGGCATGGCAAAAGCAGCGTGGGTGTTTCCTGGGCAGGGCTCTCAGGCCATCGGCATGGGCGTAGATCTGGCCTCACGGCCCGTAGCCCAAGAGCGCTTTGCCGAGGCCGAGGCCATGCTGGGCTGGTCGGTGCTCGATGTTGTTCAAGCCGCTGACGACAAGGTGTCTAACACCCTCTACACCCAGCCCTGCCTGTACGTAGTAGAAAGTATTCTCGCCGATTTGCTCAAGGCGCAGGGGCACCAGCCTGCGGTGGTGGCAGGCCACAGCCTGGGTGAATACGTCGCCCTCTACGCCGCGGATGTCTTTGACTTTGCGGCTGGGCTGACCCTGGTGCAGCGCCGCGCCGAGCTGATGTCCCAGGCCTCTGACGGCATGATGGCCGCCATGCTGGGCTTTGATGCCGATGAGCTGACCGCCAAGCTAGAGGCCACCCCTGGCGCAGTGCTGGCCAACGACAACAATCCCGGCCAGGTTGTGATTTCTGGCACACCTGAGGCCGTGACCGCCGTGATGGAGGGGGTGAAAGCGAAACGGGCGGTGAAACTCAACGTCAGCGGAGCCTTCCACTCGCCGCTGATGGCCGAGGCCGCCGCCACCTTTGAGGCGGTGCTAGAGCCAGTTCCCTTTGCGATCGCCCAGGTACCCGTCCTGTCCAATGTGGATCCTACCCCTGCGACCGATGGGGCCGTGCTGAAGCAGCGCCTGGTGCAGCAGATGACGGGATCGGTGCGGTGGCGCGAGATTACCCTCGCCTTGCCCGAGCTGGGTATTGACACGGTGGTAGAAGTGGGGCCGGGCAACGTGCTGACCGGGCTGACCAAGCGCACCTGTCGCGATCTGGCCCTGGTGAACCTGGGGAATTTGGAGCAGGTAGACGAGTTTGCGGGCAAAGCTTAGCCCTGGCGCAACGGCTTTCCACCTCGGGGAGAGAGACTTTGGTGGTTTTACAAAATGGGCCTGAAATGAGTCGCAATCGCGAACCCGCCGTTAACTTGTTGTGGTATCACCTGTTCAAGTGGTCGGTGGTCAGCCCCATGCTGGGCCTCTATTTTCGGGGCCGCGTGTATGGCACTGAACATGTGCCCAAAACAGGTCCGCTGATCGTAGTTGCCAACCACGCCAGCGACTTTGACCCGCCGCTGCTGTCCGCCGCCGTGCGCCGCCCCGTCTCCTACATGGCCAAAGAAGAGCTGTTTAAGGTGCCGGTGCTAAACCAGGCTATCCGTCTTTATGGCGCCTACCCGGTCAAACGGGGCAGCGCCGATCGCAGCGCCATTCGTGAAGCCCTCAAACAGCTTGAGCAGGGCTGGGCAGTGGGCATTTTTCTCCAGGGCACTCGCACCCCTGACGGCCGCATTCCAGAGCCTAAAATTGGGGCGGCGCTGATCGCCGCCAAGGCCCAGGTGCCGCTGCTACCCGTTAGTCTCTGGGGTACGCAGCGCATTTTCCAAAAGGGGTCTTCTCTCCCTCGTTCCGTCCCGCTCACCATTCGCGTCGGTGCCCCCATCGCGCCCCCGCCCTCCACTGACCGCCATGGTCTGGCGGCTATCACCGCCCAGTGTGCCACCGAGATCCATCGCCTCCACGACCTGGGGCGTTAGCCTAGCCCTCTGGCGTCACAGGACAGCAATTCCGGGGATTTTTGTCCTATTCTCACCTGCCCACCCGCCCACTCGACTACCCGCCCACTTCCCACCCGCCTATCTGGTAGCCTAAAGCAAACTCGCGATCGCACTGCCAAGCCCATGAGCCAAGACCTCAAGCACGAACTGTCTGAAATGGTGGCCCCTGCCGACTGGGCCTGGATTAGCCCCCACGCCAACCGAGGTGCGGTGATCGTGGTCGATCAACGCTTAGATTTGGTGGAGGTGGGGGTTGCGATCGCCACCGACAATACCTCTGCCGTCAACCACTGGATTGCTGAAGCCCTAATTACCAAGCCTTCGCCGCTGCAGCTTGAGGTATGGGACCAAACCGCCGATAAGCGGTTTCAATCGCTGATTGTGCAACCCTTTGTGCTGGTGCAAGACGTCGACACCAATGGAAACTGAAAACTCCCAACCGCCGGCCCAGGAGTCCGGGGGGCTAAAAAGCCGAGACACCATCTGGGCCATGGCGGGCAACAGCGCCCTGGTGCGGTTTCTGCTGCTGTTTGCCAGCGGCTGGGCGATGATTCAGCTGCTCAGCTATTTTGAGGTTCTGGTGGTGGTCTTTGTTACCGCCACAATTTTGGCGTTTTTGCTCAACTTCCCGGCGGTTTGGCTCAGCCGATGGATGCCCCACGGGGTAGCGGCGATCGCGGTATTTCTGCTGTGCCTAGCCAGCGTTGGTGGGCTTTCGCTCACCCTAGGCATGGCGGTACTGTCCCAGGGGCAGCAGCTAACGGCCAGCATGCAGGAGTTCTCTAGCTCGCTGATGCCCTGGCTTGGCACCTTTGAGGGGCTGCTCGAAACCTTCAACCTGCCTGTAGATTTGCAGGGGCTAGAACCCCAAATTCAGGACCAGGCCGTGACCATCCTAACCTCGGGGTTAGGTTTTTTGCAGTCAACGCTGTCCAACCTGGTACTGGCTATTTTGATTGGCGTGGTCACGCTGTTTATGATGCTCGATGGAGCCAAGATTTGGTGGTGGCTGCTCAACCATCTCCCCATTCGTCACAAGGCGCAATTTAACACCGTCCTGCAGCGCAATCTGCTGGGCTTCTTCTGGGGGCGTCTGCTGCTGTCGCTGTTTTTTGGCATTTCCACCTTTGTGGTGTTTTTGATTTTGGGGGTGCCCTTTCCTTTACTCATGGCCCTCATTGCGGGCGTATTCGACCTCATTCCAGGCATTGGGGCCACGCTGGGGGTGGGGCTGGTGGCGCTGCTGCTGCTGTCTCAGAGCGTCTGGTTGGCCATTCAATCCTTGATTGTGTGCATTGCACTACAGCAGGTGGAAGAAAATCTGCTGCTGCCCTACGTTATGAAAGGTTCCCTAGACATTAACCCCGTGGTCATGTTCTTTGCGCTGATTGTAGGCGCTACCGTAGCTGGAGTGCTGGGGCTTTTTCTGGCCGTGCCCATAGCCGGGGTGATCATTACCTGGCTCAATATCGAAGCCATGCGAGGTAAACCGTCCCAAGACTAAAAAAACGCCTCAGTCTGGCCCCAGCCAGCCGCTAAACACGCCATCAGCCGATAAGCTAGAACACTGACCCCCTGGCGATCGCCTTCACCCTATGCCTACCAATACCGCTCCGCCAAACTCCTCCATGCCCCAGGGGAAGCGGTTGTGCTTTACCCAGGCGCCTCTACCCTGGCTCTACGCGCTTTGGAAGTTTTGGCGACCCCATACAGTCATTGGCACGAGCCTTAGCGTGCTGGGCATAGCCGCTATCGTGCTGGCCGCTGTAGGCCGAGCAGACCTGCCTGCTGCTGACACAGTGCTAGCGCTGTTGGGCCTTGCCGGTGCGACCTGCCTCCTGGGCAACCTCTACATCGTCGGGCTTAACCAGCTTGAGGATATTGCCATCGATCGCGTCAACAAACCCCACCTGCCCCTGGCCGCTGGAGAATTTTCGGTTGCCGACGGTCGCTGGATTGTGGGGTTGGCGGGGTTGGGAGCCATTCTGCTGGCGGCGCTAGGCGGCCCCTGGCTGCTGGCAACCGTAGGCCTGAGTCTAGCCATTGGTACCGCTTACTCGCTACCGCCGTTGCGCCTCAAGCGCTTCCCGTTTTGGGCCTCGGTGTGCATTTTGGCGGTGCGAGGGGCGGTTGTAAATTTGGGCTTGTTTCTGCACCTGAGCGATCGCCTCAATCTCCCCCTCGCCATTCCAGGGCGGGTCTGGGCGCTGACGACGTTTATTCTGCTGTTTAGCATCGCCATCGCCCTGTTTAAAGATATTCCCGACATTGAAGGCGATCGCCGCTACGGTATCAGCACCCTATCGGTCAAACTGGGACAGCGCACCGTTTTTAACCTAGCCTTAGGCATTCTTACCGCCTGTTATCTGGGCATGGTCGTTCTGGCACCCTGGCTGACAGGCATCAACCGGCTATTTTTAGCCGGGTCGCATCTGCTGGTCCTGGCTCTACTCTGGCGGATGAGCCTGCGGGCATCCCACGGTAGCCAGCCAACCACGGGCACCAGCAAACTGGCCTACCCCCAGTTCTACCAGTTCATCTGGAAGCTGTTTTTTCTGCAATACCTTATCTTTCCTCTGGCCTGCTGGTTGGCCTAAGCAAAGCAAACTGGCGAAAGGAGCCCAAAAGCCATGTACGACTGCATCATTGTTGGAGCCGGTCCCGCCGGAGCCACCGCCGCCTACCACCTGAGCAAAGCAGGCCACCAGGTACTGCTGCTCGATGCCGCCCAGCTGCCCCGTTACAAACCCTGCGGCGGCGGCGTATCGCCCCAGGTGGCGCAGTGGTTCGACTTTGACTTTTCCCCCGCCATCTCCGTCAAGGTGCGCAAAGTCCGCTACACCTTCAATCTAGCTGACCCGATCGAGGCCGAACTGCCCGCCGAAAAAGCCCTGTGGATGGTGCGGCGCGACGAGTTTGACTACTTTATTGTGCAGCAGGCCCAAAAGCAGGGGGCTACCCTCAGAGATAGCACAAAGGTCCAGGGCATCGAAAATCAAGGAGACCACTGGCAGGTCAACACCAGCCAAGGCCCAGTGCAGGGGCGCTTTTTAATTGCGGCCGACGGGGCACGGGGGTCCATGGCCAAGTGGTTAGGGTTTCCCCAGCGACGGTATAAATTGGCCGCCGCCCTCGAGGCCGAGCCCCGGCTAGAGGTTCCCGATGAGCCAGTGGTGCATTTTGACCTGGGGCTTATTCAGCAGGGCTACCTCTGGAACTTTCCCAAGGCCGACGGCTACTCCATTGGGGGAGGCGTATTTCGCTCTGGAACCCAGCGCAAGCAAGACCTGCGCAGTCCGGTCGCCGACTACTCCGCTGCCTTTGACGTAGATGCCAGCACCGTACAGCACTTCGGGCACCCGATCTTTATCTGGGACGGGCCTCAAACCCTGCACACCCACCGGGCGGTGTTGGCAGGCGAGGCCGCCTGCGTCGTCGACCCCTTTACGGCTGAGGGCATTCGACCCTCAATGTTTAGCGGCATGAAGGCCGCTTGGGCGATCGCCCAGGCGCTTCAGGGCAGCGATCGCGCCCTCGAAACCTACACCCACACTATGAACCAAGAGTGGGGCGAAGAAATGCGCTGGGCCAGACGGATTGCCCGCCTGGTTTACCAGGCCCCTGGTCTGGCCTATCAAGCCGGCATCAAGCGCCCCTCCAGCACTCTCACCATGGTCAAGGTGTTTTGCGGAGAGGTCAGCTACGGAGAGGTAGCCCATCGAGCCATTCGCCGCCTCAGTGCCGGCCTGCTGTCTTAGGTTCGTAAACCAATACACTAAAGGCCAAGGCAAATTTGCCTTGGCCCTATGCATTAAGAACAGCGATGGTCAGTGACCAGGCCTCTGGTATGGCCAGCCCTTTTGGAGGAGAAAGACTGGCCTACAGGGGCCACTCCACCCTAGCCAATCGCATCCATAATCTTGAACATCGGCAGGTACATTGATACCAGAATTGAACCAACCATACCCCCCAACACCATAATCATGATCGGCTCCATGATGCTGGTCAGCGCCTTGACCGCCTGTTCCACTTCATCCTCATAGAAGTCAGCGACCTTCATCAGCATCGCGTCCAGTTCCCCCGTCTCTTCGCCAATGCTGATCATCTGAATCGCCATACTGGGGAAAACGGAGTGCTTTTGAAGCGCCAAACTAATCATGCCGCCCCCCTGCACATCCTTGCGGGCTTCATCGACGGCCTCAGCAATCACCTGGTTACCGGCCGTATCCCGCACAATTTCTAGGGCCGTCAAAATCGGCACCCCCGACTTCGACAACGAACCAAAGGTGCGGCAAAAACGAGCCGTCGCCGTTTTTTGAATCAAGTCGCCAAACAGCGGCATCCTGAGGGACAGACGGTCGATCACCCGACGCCCGTTGAGGGTGGCGTAATAGCGTCGATAGGCAAAGCCCGCTGCCGATATCCCCGCCACCATGAACACCCAGTTCAGGGGCTGGCGCAAAAATCGGCTGATCATCATCATGATCTGGGTAAATATCGGCAGGTCAGCCCCCAAGTCCTCAAACATATCGGCAAAAATCGGCAGCAAAAACACCGTCATACCGACAAAAATAATCACCGCCAAAAACCCCACCGTCACCGGGTAGGCCATGGCCGACTTAATTTGGTTCTGCAACCGAGCCAGATCTTCCAGCAGCTTTGCCAGACGGTTGAGCACTTCATCGAGTACCCCACCCACTTCCCCTGCCTGAATCAAGGCGACATAGAGGTTATCAAAGCAGGCCGGATGCTTGCGCATGGCATCCGACAGGTTAGTACCCTGCTGCACATCGGCGTTAATCGCCAGCAGCGCCTTCTTGAGCTTAGGGTTAGAGCAGTCCTCTGCCAGCACCCCTAGTCCCCGCACCAAGGCAACCCCAGCATTAACTAAGGCTGCAAACTGACGGGAGAAGATTGCTTTGTCTTTCACCGTCACCTTGGTCATGGAGGTTTTGATGCTCTCCAGATCAAGGTTAAATCCGGCTTCCTCCTTCAGGTCCATCACGTAGAGGCCCTGATCTTTTAGAAGGTTGCGAGCCTCGTTAGGATTCTCAGCAGAAACGCGCTCTTTGCGCTGAGATCCGCTGGTATCGCGACCAATGGCAACGTAGGTAGGCATAGCTCAATGGCTCAGTGGTTTAAAGGTACTGCAATTATAGCGATGGGTTCGGATTGCCGAACCCGCTAGATCTACCCGAACTCGCGTGCTGTGTGCTCTGCTCTGGCGAGCTGTCTGGGAGACAGTGCCGTTAACTTGCGGACTAAAGATGGCATCACGGATTTTCGTCTTTATCCAAGTGGGTACTCCCCGCCGGCACCCGCGGTTAGGCCAACCGCTAAGGCACCGGCTAAGCGAGCTAGTGACGACCCGCCGCGGTACCCTGGCGGGCGGCATTGGGTGCCGGTGCCCCCCCGATCAGCCGCTGCAGCTCGTCGGGGCGAGAGGTTTTAGACATGGCCGCCTCAAAGGAAATCGTGCCCGCCTTATACAGGTCAGCCAGCACTTTCTCCAGGGTTTGCATAGCCAGCTTACCCCCAGTCTGAATGGCACCATAGATTTGAGGGGTCTTGCCTTCCCGAATCATGTTAGCGATAGCCGGGGTTATCACCATGATCTCCTGGGCCATAATGCGGCCATACTCACCAGGCTTAACATTCGCCTTAGGCACCAGCGTTTGGCTGAGCACTGCCACTAAAGAGCCTGACAGCTGTACTCGAATCTGCTGCTGCTGTTCAGGAGGAAATACGTCAATCATCCGGTCAACGGTTTGGGCCGCCGAGCTAGTGTGCAAGGTACCAAACACAAGGTGACCCGTTTCTGCTGCCGAAATAGCTAGCGAAATCGTTTCCAAGTCCCGCATTTCACCCACCAGGATCACGTCAGGATCTTCCCGCAGGGCGGCGCGTAGGGCGTTGGCAAAGCTCTTGGTATCTTCCCCAATCTGGCGCTGGTGAATCAAACTCTTGATCGGCTCGTAAACAAACTCGATCGGGTCTTCTACGGTGAGAATGTGTTCGGGGCGGGTGAGGTTGATGTTGTTGATCATCGACGCCAGGGTGGTCGACTTGCCAGACCCCGTCGGCCCGGTGACTAGAATCAGCCCCCGAGGCTTTTCTGACAGCTCTCGCACAATGGGCGGTAATCCCAGGGTATCCATAGAAGGAATTTTGGAACTCAGCGCCCGCAAACAGGCCGCATAGGTGCCCCGATCTTTGTAGACGTTGACTCGAAACCGGGCCAGCCCTTTCACCCCATAGGAGCAGTCCAGTTCCCAGGTTTGCTCTAGCTGCTTGCGCTGGGTGTTGTTGAGCATGCTAAAAATTAGCCGCTGACACGACTCGGGAGTCATCGGCTCATGCTCTGTGGGGGTCAGTTTGCCGCTAATTCGGATATAGGGAGGAAGCCCCGCCGACAGGTGCAGGTCTGAGCCACCGCGCTCAATCACCTCTTCCATCAAGTCTTCGATCATCAATTCCATAGAACTACCTCATGGGGGTTGAGAAACGTGGGGAGAATGCAGCGTTAGAAAAGATTAGGCTCAGTCGGGGAAAAAGTTAGTGCCGCAGGGCCCGGTGCTGATAACAAGATGCCCACTTCAGGACAAAATGCTGTCAAAGCCCTGGGCAAACGACCCCTAATCGTGGAAACGGGGGGTGAGACAGTAGGGGCAGTCGAGCCAGTCTTGCTGCAGCTCGGCGCTACAGCAGGCACAGGTTAAAGAAGCCTTCCGCTTAGCCTTGAGCTCTGACTCTAGACCCGTATCAGTAAAGGTTACCCGCTCCACCTCATCTAGGGTGGTGTAGCCCTGGCGCACCAGGTCTAAGCTGTAGGACAACAGGGTCTGCATACCTTCTTCTACCGCCGCCTCTTTGATCATCTCGGTAGGCGCTCCCTCCGAAATAAGTTTTTGCAGCCGCTCCGTGACGCGCAGCACCTCGTATACACCAACCCGGCCCTTGTAGCCGCCGCCCTGGCAGGCAGGACAGAGGGTATTGTTTTCTTTGGCAGCGGTCAGTTCTTCAACGGTGAGCGTGTTGGCTTTGTAGAAGGTGATATCGGCCTCAGAGGAGGCGGCAAGGCCAAAGTGCGCCAGTTCTTCGTTGCTGGGGTGATAGGCAACGCGGCATTCGGAGCAGACCTTCCGCACTAGGCGCTGAGCCAGTACCCCAATCAGAGCGCTGGAGACCATGAAAGATTCAACGCCCATTTCATCGAGGCGGGCGATCGCACCAGCGGCATCGTTAGTGTGCAGGGTCGTCAGCACCAGGTGACCGGTTAGAGCGGCTTCGATGGCAGTCTTAGCGGTCTCGCGGTCTCGGGTTTCACCCACCAGAATGACGTCGGGATCCTGGCGCAGAAAGGCGCGTAGAATCGACGCGAAGTCCATCCCCTTTTCTCGAATCACCTGTACCTGCGTCAGGCCGGGCAGCGTGTACTCGATCGGGTCTTCGGCGGTGCTGATGTTAATGCCGGGATCGTTGCGCTCTGACAGCACCGAGTACAGGGTCGTGGTCTTACCAGACCCGGTTGGCCCCGTCACCAGAAGGAGGCCAAAGGGGCGGGAGGCCATGTCCTGGACAATCCGCAGGGAGTCAGGGTCAGTAATGAGTTTATCCAGCCCCAGTTGGGTAGCAGAGTTGTCCAAAATTCGGAGCACTACTTTCTCGCCGCAGCGACTGGGTAGGGTATTGACCCGAAAGTCGACCTTACGGCCCTGAAATACTCGCCGAATCCGACCGTCCTGGGGCGCTCGGCGCTCGGCGATATCCAGTTCGGCAATAATTTTAAAGCGAGCGGTAACGGCGGGAATAATCTTCTTTGGCATTTTGGGCAGCGCTTCTTTAAGCACGCCGTCTTTGCGAAAGCGCACCCTCAGAAACTCTTCCTGGGGCTCAACGTGAATGTCAGACACGCCTTCTTGCAACGCTTTAGCCAAAATTTTGTTGACTAGGGCAATGACTGGAGCAGCTCCGGCATCCTTGAGGGCAGCGCCTAAGTCAGCTTCCTGGTCAATGACATCTTCAAGGCTGCCTTCGCCAAAGTCTAGCTCTTCAAGACTGGTGCTAACGTCTACAGCGGCATCAAGCTCTTCTTTCTTCTGCTTGGCAACCGCATCGTCTAAATAGCTAGACATCAGCCGTTGATAGTCTTCAACGGTGATCACCATGCGTTTGAGAGCCAGATTTTGAGGCCGCAGAATACGGTTTAGGTCGTCCTGGGCCTCTAGGTTCTCGGGGTCAACCATGGCCACCAGCATGGAGGGCACATCGCCATCCTCCTTGGACAGAGGTACCAACCGGTGGCGACGGCAGATGTCGACGGGCACCAGCGTATCGATCAGGTGGCCAATCTGAGCCGGAGAAATATTGTCAAGTTCCGGATCGAGGGACTCGACGCCGTAGAGAATTTTAAGCTCAAAAAGCTGCTGCTTTTTGTACTGACGCAGCAGCTCAGGTGAGAGCTGCTGCCCGGTGAGCGACTCGAGTACATCGGTCAGCGACTGCCCAGTTTTGCGGCTCTCTGCCAGGGCCTTTTGCATCTGCTCAGAGTCGACGTAGCCCGCTTGAATGAGCTGGTTGCCGAAGGGCGAAAAGCTCCGCTGCAGTACCAGAGCTCGCCGGGAGGAGGAGGAATTAGTCATAGCGCTGATGCCAAAATACCGGTGTGAAAAAGGCCTGAACCCAATCCTTATGCAGGCAGTATGCCCTAAACGGGGGGCTGCACCCACTAGTTGCCGCGATCGCACGCCCCACTCGCATTGACCCCGTAGTGTCGATAATACCCTTATCCAATTTATCTGCACCACGGTGGTGGCCTACGGGTTGAGGTTGCTGTTTGATCCGAAGTAACTGACAGCGGTGAAACCTGCAATCCACGGTAGAATTAGAAGCAGTGCCAAGGGCAAGCCGCTGGGGCCGGGTTGGTTCCCACTGCAGTAGGCCCTCAGTCGGGCAAAATTGTTGCATTCACCCGTCGGGTTACGTATCAGCATGGTTGACGACATTCACCAAACCGAACACGATCCCGCTTCTGAACCTGAAGCGATCGAAGAACTTCTCGAAGCAGACGCCGTTGATATTGACTTTGACGATGTGGTCGAGGCGGCGGCGGCTACCGTTGACACCTCGGAGGTGCCGGCCTCTGAGCCTGCCCCTGACGGAGGCGGCGTTGATGCCACCGTCGTAGCCGACCTGGAGCGTCAGGTGGCGGGGCTAAAGGCCCAGCTGGAAGACCGAGCCAATCAGTCCATGCGCATTGCCGCCGATTTTGAGAACTACCGCAAACGCACTAGTAAAGAAAAAGACGAGCTCGCCACGCAAATTAAGGGCGACACCGTCATTGAGCTGTTGCCAGTGGTTGACAACTTCGAGCGGGCGCGATCGCAGATCAAACCGCAGACCGAAGCGGAAATGACTATTCACAAAAGTTATCAGAGCGTCTACAAGCAGCTGGTCGAGGGCCTGAAACGGCTGGGGGTTTCCGCCATGCGGGCCGAAGGGCAAGAGTTTGATCCCCTTTTGCACGAGGCCGTCATGCGTGAGCCTACCGCCGACCATCCCGAAGGGGCTGTCATTGAAGAGTTTGTGCGCGGCTACCAGCTAGGCGATCGGGTGCTTCGTCACGCCATGGTCAAGGTGGCGGCCCCCCCCGAAGACGCTGCTCCAGCCGAGGGGTCTGAGCTCTCCTGAGTTCCTCTGTAGGGGTATAAGCCAGGGCTCACCGTTCTGGCTTGGCAGTCTAGAAGGGGCATTTTTGCGGTAAGCGGCCTACCTCTGAGGCCCATGGTCCACAAATTACTGCGGCAGACGATAACTTCCCTAGCCTAAGCGGGCAACCTAGTCACATCAGCGCAGACTGTGTTAGGTCTGGGCTGATTTCGAAGGGTACAGCGAACGAAGTTGAGCACCGCAGACTATGGGCAAAGTAATCGGGATTGACCTAGGAACAACCAACAGTTGTGTCGCTGTACTAGAAGGCGGCAAACCGGCGGTAATTTCCAGCACGGAAGGGGGCCGCACGGTTCCCAGCATTGTCGGTTTTGGCAAAAATGGCGAACGACTGGTGGGCCAACTGGCCAAGCGCCAGGCGGTCACCAATGCAGAGAACACGGTTTACAGCATTAAGCGGTTTATTGGCCGCCGCTGGGAAGACACTGAGGCTGAACGCAGCCGTGTACCCTATGTCTGCGTCAGCGGGCGCGACAATACGGTAGACGTGCAGATTCGCGGCAAGGCGTTTACGCCCCAGGAAGTTTCCGCCATGATTCTGCAAAAGCTCAAGCAAGATGCCGAGACCTACCTCGGCACCGAAGTCACCCAGGCGGTGATTACCGTACCCGCCTACTTTACCGATGCCCAGCGTCAGGCGACCAAAGATGCTGGCACCATTGCTGGCCTAGAAGTCCTGCGCATTATTAATGAGCCTACGGCAGCAGCCCTCTCCTACGGGCTTGACAAACAAGATCAAGACCAGATTGTGCTGGTGTTTGACCTGGGTGGTGGCACCTTTGACGTTTCTATTTTGCAGCTGGGCGACGGCGTTTTCGAGGTCAAAGCCACCGCTGGTAATAACCACCTCGGGGGCGACGACTTCGACAACTGCATTGTTGAGTGGATGACCGCCGCCTTCCGCGAAGCCGAAGGGATTGATCTTTCTGCCGATCGCATGGCGCTCCAGCGCATTCGCGAAGCCGCCGAAAAAGCCAAGATCGAACTGTCGAACATGCCTTCGACGTCGATCAACCTGCCCTTTATTACCGCCGATGAGTCGGGGCCTAAGCATTTAGAGATGGCTCTTACCCGGGCTCAGTTTGAGCAGTTTGCCTCAGAGTTGGTGCAGGCAACCCTAGAGCCCGTCAAGCAGGCCATTAAAGATGCCGACCTCAGCCCCGAGGCGATTGACCGTATTTTGCTAGTAGGTGGCTCTACCCGTATTCCGGCAGTACAGCAGGCCATTAGCGCCTATTTCAACGGCAAGGCCCCCGATCGCTCTGTCAACCCCGATGAGGCCGTCGCCCTAGGGGCATCGATTCAGGCGGGGGTGCTGGGGGGCGAGGTCAAAGACCTGCTGCTGCTAGACGTCACCCCGCTGTCACTGGGGATTGAGACCCTAGGGGAAGTGTTCACCAAGATCATCGAGCGAAACACTACCCTTCCCACCAGCAAGTCCCAGGTGTTTTCCACCGCCACCGACGGCCAAACCTCCGTCGAGATTCACGTGCTCCAGGGCGAGCGGGCCATGGCTAAGGACAACAAGAGCCTGGGTAAGTTTGAGCTAACCGGCATTCCCCCAGCCCCGCGTGGGGTACCCCAGATTGAGGTGTCCTTTGAAATTGATGCCGACGGCATTCTCAAGGTAGCGGCCCTCGACAAGGGAACCGGTCGGGCTCAGAGCATCTGCATCACCAATACTGGCGGCCTCACCGATAACGAGGTCGACCGCATGCGCTTAGAGGCCGAAGCCTACGCCGATGAAGACGGCCGCCGACGCCAAATTGCTGAACTCACGAACCGAGCCGACAACCTCTTCTACAGCTACGAAGCTACCCTACGCGACCACAGCAGTCTGCTCGACGATGTCGCTCGGGCCGATCTCGAAGAGAAAGCCAATGAGCTGCGGGCGGCTACCCACTCCCCCAGCATCGATGTTGCCACCTTCCAGGGGTGCATCGACGCGCTGCAGGCAGCCATCTTTGCCATTGGCACCAATGCCTATCGCGACGCTGAGGGCAGTGCCGAGGTGGACCTTGGCATCCCCTCGGAAGCCTTTGCCAGCGTAGCGGCCACCGACGAGGACGACTACGATGATGCGACCTACGACAGCGATGGGGAGCTAGATGCCACTGTTACGGCTGACTACGAGGCGATTGATTAGGGTTAGGGGGGGGCGGGTATCACCCCTGGTCAAGGTGGGCACTCCTTTTAAAATGGTTTAATGTTTGATTGTTGCTGGAGTTGTCTAGGTAGCCCCCTATGGCCCGTGATTTCTATGACGTTCTTAGTATTTCGCGCAACGCCGATCAGGATGAGATTAAGCGGGCCTATCGTCGCTTAGCCCGCAAGTACCACCCGGATGTCAACAAAGATCCTGGGGCTGAAGATACGTTTAAAGAAATTAACCGCGCCTACGAAGTGCTTTCGGAGCCCGAAACTCGGGCTCGCTACGATCGCTTTGGGGAAGCGGGGCTGGGGGCCGGCGCTGGAGGCTATCAAGACTTTGGCGACATGGGCGGCTTTGCCGATATCTTTGAAAGCTTCTTCAGCGGCTTCTCGGGCGGTGCGGGCCAAGGCGCTCGACGACGGGGTCCTACCCGGGGTGATGACCTGCGCCTGGATCTCCGCCTCGACTTTAAAGAGGCGGTGTTTGGCGGCGAAAAGGAAATTAAAATCAGTCACCTGGAGACCTGCGGCACCTGCACCGGCGGTGGCGCTAAGCCTGGTACCCGACCCACCACCTGTGGCACTTGCGGCGGCACTGGACAGGTGCGGCGGGCTACCCGTACTCCCTTTGGCAGTTTCACCCAGGTGTCGGCCTGCCCTACCTGTAGTGGCACTGGTGAGGTGATTGAAGACCGCTGTGAGGTGTGCGGCGGCAGTGGCCAGACTCAGGAGACCAAAAAGCTCAAAATTACCGTGCCCGCTGGGGTCGACAACGGCACGCGGCTGCGGGTATCGGCGGAAGGCGATGCTGGCATGCGGGGCGGCCCGGCGGGCGACCTCTACGTCTACCTGTTTGTGGCCGAAGACGCAGCCTTTAAGCGCGACGGCATCAATATTCTTTCTGACCTCAAGATCAGCTATTTACAGGCAATTTTGGGCTGTAAGCTCACCCTCGACACCGTTGACGGCCCCGAAGAACTTGACGTGCCGGCCGGCACTCAGCCTGGCACTGTGCTCACCCTCGACAATCGCGGTGTGCCCAAGCTAGGCAACCCCGTCAGCCGAGGTGACCACCTGATTACGGTACAGGTTGACATTCCCACCCGGCTTAAGCCCGAGGAGCGCGAACTGGTTGAGAAACTGGCAGAAATTCGCGGTGAAAAGGTCAATCGGGGCGGCATCGAAGGCTTTTTAGGGGGGTTGTTTCGCGGATGAGTTACTCTGCCTCGTCCCCTGGGGATGGCCCCTTAGATCTGCGGGGCACGCCTTGCCCGATCAATTTTGTGCGCACCAAGCTACAGCTTGAAAAGATGGCCCCAGGGGCACTGCTGGAGGTGTGGCTGGATGCTGGCGAGCCGGTGGAGCAGGTACCCGACAGCTTGACCATGGAAGGCTACGCCATCGAGCGCTTGGAGGACTGTGCTGACTATTTTGTTCTTCATGTGCGCCGCCCCTAGGCAATGGCCCATCCCAGCCCCCACGGCATTGTGGACAGGCCTGGAGATGACGCTGGCCCCTGGGGGCTGGTAGTCGCTACCCAAGCCAACTACTATCGCGTTCAGTTAGATAACCCTGTGGCCCCTGAGGCAGCGGGGAAGATTTTGCTGTGCACCCGTCGGGCGCGGCTTAAAAAGACTGGCCAGCAGGTGATGGTGGGAGACCGGGTGCAGCTGGAGGGGGTAGATTGGGCCGGGGGGCGGGGGGCGATCGCCGCTGTAGCTCCCCGCCAAACCATTCTCGACCGCCCGCCGATGGCCAACGCCGATCAGATTTTGCTGGTGTTTGCCCTAGCCGAGCCCGACCTTGACCCCCAGCAGCTAGGCCGGTTTTTGATCAAGGCTGAGGCGACGGGGGTGCCCATCAGCCTCTTGCTCAACAAGCAGGACTTGGTCAGCCCTGCCACGCGGCGCTACTGGCAAGACCAGCTAGGTCAGTGGGGCTACCCAGCCACGGTCATGAGCGTTCAGGAAGCAGACGATCCCCTAAAAGTGCTGCAACCGCTGCTGCAAGGGCGCACAACCGTTGTTTCTGGCCCATCGGGGGTGGGCAAATCTAGCCTGATCAATCGGCTCATTCCCCAAGCCGGCCTGCGCACCGGAGCGGTGTCGGGCAAGTTAGGGCGGGGGCGTCATACAACCCGTCATGTGGAGCTATTTGAGCTACCGGGAGGCGGTTTTTTGGCCGACACCCCTGGTTTTAACCAGCCCGATTTGACCGTGACTCCGACGGCCCTGGGCCAGTATTTTCCAGATCTTCGCCAGCGCTTGGCCCAGAGCCAGTGTCAGTTCGCCGACTGCCTGCACCGAGGCGATCCAGGCTGTGCTGTGGATCCCGATTGGCCACGCTACGACTTTTACCTCGCCCTGCTGGAAGAAGCCCTGGCCTACGAGGAAAACCTCCAGCGGCAGCGAGACCCTGATGCCACCCTCAAGCTCAGAGCAGGCCAGAAGGGGCAGCAGCACCAGGAACCTCGGCTGCAGGCCAAGAAGTATCGCCGCCCGTCCCGCCGTAGCCAGAGGCAAACCCTCGACGAGCTGCGCTACGACCGTGACGAGCAGGCCGATACCCCCGACTCCTGGCCCGATGACAGCGGGCCAAACTAGAGCGTCATCTGCCGTGTAATATCCCCTAGGGTAGAGGCGGTGGGGGCGATCGCCCCAGCTCCGCGCCAGTGATATCGGAAAAACTATAAAAAACTCAAACTCGCTTGGATTTTATATTTTCTTCTTTTTTTCTCAGGGTTTTCCCCAGGGTTTTCCCCAGTTATAGTCGAGTTTTCCCCAGGAATGAACAAGCTGTCAGTAGTTTGGCTTGGGTCTGGGAATTGGGGTTGTCCACAGGTACACCCGATCTGCTGTGTTACTGCCGCTACCGATGGCCAGAGCGGGGATCGCTGAAACCCCTGACACCTCGTGTGGGGAAAATTTGAACTAGCGGATCGCGGGGCGGTTGGCAAGATTGACATCCCCAAGCCGTCTAGTGACAATGGTGCGACCAGCTTACACAGCGCTTCTGTTCAGCTCTGCGCGGGCCTCTCAATTCCTTACTACTAAGGGATCCGGCTTGCTCAAGGCGTTGGCAGGGGCAGTATTTTGGCGTCTAATTTCAGATTGGGGAAGTGGAGATGAGTGAGCAATCAATGGCGGCGATGGCGCCCAGAATTAGTTTGAGTGTAGAGGTGCCGGAGGAGTTGTTTGAGGCTATGCGAGACTATGTGGAGACCCATCCGTCGTGGAGTCAGCATCGGGTCTTTTGCGCGGCGCTGTCGCTGTTTTTGATGCAGAATGGCATCAGCGATCGCCGGATTAACCGTCTGTATCTCGATGCGGTGTTCGACTACGCCGCCTAACCCCGCCGAGGCCTCAGTATTAGGCCGCTTTAGCATCGGGGGCATTTTAGAACTGGATATCTTACCAAGGGCCTTTCAACCCCAGTTCTTGTTCAGATGCCATGGGTTCAGCATTCAGTATTTAGTTGTTCTAGCGTGGGCATGGCAGGGGTTGACCTCAACCCCCTCCAACGCTGCCACAGTCAAAAGGGCACTCTCGCTAGGTGAGAGTGCCCTTTTGACTGTGGCCTTTTAAATTTAGATCAAGTCGGGCCGCTCGGAGGCCTAGGGACTAAGTCACGGCGTGGGCCCTAGGAGGCCGGCTCAAGGCGAATCAGCCGTCCGTTAGAGGCATCGGTGAGCACGTAGAGAAACCCGTCTGGGCCCTGGCGCACGTCGCGCACCCGCTGACCGATGGAGATCGGGGTTTCGCTGACCACGTTACCACTGGCATCTACCTCAATGCGTTTTACGTCTTGAGAAACCAGCCCACCGGCGAAAATTTGCCCCTGCCACTGGGGGTAGCGATCGCCCCGGTACACCGCCAGCCCCGAGGGCGCGATCGCAGGAGTCCAGTAGGTGCGGGGGTTGACCATATCAGGCCGGGAGGTCTCGGCGGTAATGGGGCCGCCGGAGTATTCTTCGCTAAAGGTGACTACGGGCCAGCCAAAGTTTTCACCGGGTGCCAGCAGGTTTAGCTCGTCGCCGCCCCGCGCCCCGTGCTCGGTAGACCAAATCTGCCCGGTTTCGGAGTCAAGGGCCAATCCTTGAATATTGCGGTGACCGTAGCTCCACAGCAGCGGGTCGGCATCGGTACTACCGGCAAAGGGGTTGTCGGCAGGCGTGGAGCCATCGTCGTTGATACGCACCACCGAGCCCAGATAGGTCTGGCGATTTTGGGCCTGATTGCGGGCCAAATCGCCCCCAACTTCTAGGGGAGGGTTGCCGCCGTCCCCAATGGCAACCAGCAGGGTGCCATCGGGCAGCCAGAGCAGGCGCGAGCCGAAGTGCTGCCCATCGGGTTTGTCCTGGTTAGCGGTAAATATGACTTCCAAATTGGCCAGGCTGTTGCCCTCTAGCCGAGCGCGAGCCACCTGGGTGCGGTTGGCCTGGGGGGTGCCGTCGGCGTAGGCCAAGTAGACCAAGCTGTTGGTTTCAAAGTCGGGGTGCAGGGCAATGTCTAGCAGCCCCCCCTGTCCCCGGGTAAACACCGGAGGTACCCCGGCAATGGGGGTCGGATCGAGGTCACCGTTGGGGCTAACCCGCCGCAGCCGCCCCGGGCGCTCGGTGATCAGTAAATCGCCATTGGGCAGCCAGGCCATGCTCCAGGGGTGCTCTAGGCTATCGACAACGGTAACCGGCTCTACCGACTCAACGATGGGGGAGGCGGGCTCCTGGGCCATTTCCTGGGCAGGCTCGGGGAGAACAATCCCATTGGGGGGGGTAGAAGCGGCACAGCTGGCCAGGGCTAGCCCCATAACCAGGGGCGTGAAGAGGGGCGCAAACCACTGAAAACTCATAGTCAAAGGTATTCGTCTAGATTGTCATCAACGTTGAACTAGCGCTGGGCGCCGCTTCAGATTGGATACAGCGGCCTGAATGCAGCAAGCAGCCGTCTTCGAAAAGACGGCTGCTTGCCTCTAGCTAGGATGGCTATAGACCGGTGGCCAGATAGCCTCCGATCGCGGCACTGATAGCCGATACCGTAGCGGTGCCGAAGATCCACCAGGCGGCGGTGGCCGCCGTTTTGCGGGTGTCTTCCACCTGCTTCTCGACCTGGTAGCGCATTTCGGCCAGCCGTTTC
Organism: Nodosilinea sp.; assembly: GCA_035644955.1. Taxonomy (GTDB): domain Bacteria; phylum Cyanobacteriota; class Cyanobacteriia; order Phormidesmidales; family Phormidesmidaceae; genus Nodosilinea. The sequence continues at coordinate 18,665 of DASQNN010000263.1, forward strand.
TCGACCTCATGCTCTAGCTGCTCAGCTTTGGAGAGGGCCGAAGTGCGGACCTCTTCAACCTGGTTAATCAGGCGCTGGGCATCGGCTTGGGAGATGGCATCGTGGGAGCTGAGGATGGCCACTAGGGTGTCGCTATCGACCTGGCTGAGGCGATCGCGCAGGGCATCAAACCCAGCCTTGGGATCAGCCATCAGCTGCTGCAGGTCGCGCTTGATGCCGTAGTAGTCGAGTTCGGGGCGATCGAGAGAATCGAGGTACTGCCGAATGCGGGCCATAATACCGTCGATCATGCCCTGTACCCGGTCTTGAACCTGACGGATCTGGGCCATAATCTGGTGCCGAATCTCCAGCACCCGATCGACAGCGGCCTCGGCCTCGGCCTGGGTCATGTCGGGGCGCTGGGCCAGGAGGGCCACCATGGTATCGCGATCGATACTCGACAGCCTGGTCTGGAGGCGATCGGCTCCTAGACGGGGGTCTTGCAGCAGCAGCCTGAGGTCACGCTTGATGTCATCGGGGTTAAGAGCATCTTTGTCGGTGTTGCGCAGGTAGTCTTCCAGGGCAGTCTCAAAGGAGATGACCTGGTTCTTAGCCCGACGAGCCATCCGCTGGGGCAGCTTCAGCACATCGGTCACAGAGCCTTGAATGTTGTCGATGGTTTGGTTAACCTCGGCTTCGGTCATGTCACCCCGCTGGCTCAGCAGCTTCACCAAGGTGTCGCGGTCCATCTCGGACAGACGTCCGCGCACAGCTTGGAACCCGAGTTTGGGATCGTTCACCAGCAGCTCTAGGTCGCGCTTAATGCCGTCGGGATTGAGCTCGGGCTTACCAGTCTGCAACAGATAGTTTTCGATCGCGCTGGTGGCTTCGTTGTACTTGGCTTTGGCCTGGGCTGTCAGAGCGGCCGGAGCGTGAACGGTCTGATACCAGGTGGATTCGACCTGATCGATGGTCTTTTGTACCTGGGCTTCGTCCAGGTCGTTGCGCTGGCTGAGCAGCTGCACTAGGGTATCGCGATCGAACTGGGCCAGCCGCTGCCGAACCAGGTGTAGACCGGCATCGGGCTCGTTGAGCAGGGTCTGGATGTCGGCTTTGATGCCCTCGGGGTTGAGCTCGGATTTGCCCGTCGAGCGCAGATAATCTTGCAGCTTCTGCCACTGGTTGTCAATGCGGGCGCTGGCCGCCGACTGGAGCCCTACGGCGTCAGCATGGACGGTGTTCATCGCCCGCTCAAGGCGGTGGGCCACCTGGTCGATCTCGGGGTCACTAAAGTCGCCGCGTGCCATTAGAGCATCGTGAAAAGCCGTATAGCTAAAGGCGGTATAGCGCTCGCGCAGTTCGTCGGGATCAGCGTAGGGGTCTTCGATGATCTGCTCAAAGGTGTTGTTATCGCCCGCCAGCAGCTCCTGTCGATCGGCATGCTGCAGGAAGGTATAAACTCGCGTTTGCAGAGATTTGGCGGCCTCTAGGCGGTACTGCTCGGAGATCTCCGCCAGCGCCTGCTGACGCACGGCATCGAGCTGGGCCGAGACTTGAGCAATTTCCTGCTGGGTCAGCAGACCTCGCTGGGCCAGCAGCTCAGCAAAGTAGGCGCGATTGAGGGGGCGCAGGGCCTCGCGCAGCTGGCCGGGGTCGGCGGTAGGGTCATAGAGGACCGCCCAGAAGTCTTGCTTCATGCGCTGGGGCTGCAGCTGCCAGGGGTAGGCGTGGGAGAGATAGTCCTCAACGTCGGCTTTGACAACATTGTAGGGTTCGCTATCTTCGCCCGACGCCACCGAGGCAACGGTACTCGTCACCTGCTTTTGCGCCTGCTTGAGCTGACGCGCAATGTCAGCCATATCCAGGTCTGACAGGTCAAGGCGCTGCATGGCGACCCCGGTCAGCATGCCAAACGCCTGCTGTAGCCAGCCAGGGGCCTGGCCCGAGGAAGATGACTGACGGTCATCGGACAGGAGTTTGCCAATGCGATCGCTCAGCTGACCCGAGACTAATTCATCTCGCTGGGCCGACTTGAGGTAGTCGGTTAACTGCTCTAGAGTATTGCGCTCCGAAGTCTGCCCCAGGGCCCGACTCCAGCTCTTGTAGAGGCGGTCTGCGACGCGCCGAGTCTCTTGGGGCGAGAGGTCAGTGCGACGGCTAACCAGCTGTTCAAAGGCACCGCGATCGATCTGAGCCAAAGCATCGCGATCGGCTTGGGCCACGACGCCCGACTCCTTCAGCAGTCGCTCAAACTCGGTTTCGATGGCAGCGGTATCGATACCCGGCGATTTTAGACCCGACAGATAGTCCCGCAGGGTTTCTTTAATATCGGTGTTATTCCAACCGCTCATTAGCTCCTGACGAACGGCGGCGGCGGTAGCTTCGGCGGTGGCCACAACCTGGCTGCTGACAGCCCGGGCACCCATGGCCGACGTAGCAGTGCCCATCAGGGCTTGGAAGCTTGACGTAGCGGTCTTAAACACCGAGCCGAGCAGGGAACCAACCGCAGTAGAACTGACCCAAAATAGCAGGCAAAAGTAGGCGCCCCAAATGACCAGGCCGGTAATGGACCCCAGGAGAGCACTGGTGAGAAGGCTAAGCCTGACCGCCAGCAGGCAGGCAAAAAACAGGGCCAGACTGACCGTAATAACGGTCCAAAGGCCGACGGCGGTAGCAATGGGCGGGCTACTGCCGTTGCTGCTAGACCGCCGGCTAGAGTTGCTCTGCCCAACGGCGGAAATGCCAACGGCCACCGATAGGTTGGTCAGCAGTAGCTGAAAACCCAAGGCCAGTACTAGCCCTGACAGCAAGGTAGTAAAAAACCGTGGCCCCGAAAAGATGAGGGCGGCATCCTCTGGGCTTGTCAATGGGCGGTTGGCTGCTCCTGGCACTCCTATCTGTGCCAGGTGTAACCACCCCATCTCCTGTATGTGTAAACCGCTCAACCATCCAATCATGTTGGTTCATCCCTTTGCTCTGCCCCTTGATCAGACCTGTTTTTTTTCCTGCTGACATCTGGCAGGGGGGATATTTCGTTGGGTAGAGGGTGTAATTCGTTAGGGAGAGGGGCAATTGCTGGAGCAGGGTGAGGGGATGAGGAAGGTGAGGGTATGAGGAGGGTGAGGGGATAAGGGGGACCCAAGGAGTGGGCGGACGGGGAGTTAGCTATCGGAGCCGTTGCCGGCCCAGGGGCGACGGAGGTGCAGAGGCAGGTGAGAACAGTCGTTGAGCTGGCGCACAAAGGGGCCGTAGTCCATCAGCTCAACCAGGGAAACAGCGGATACGGGCATGGCCAGGCGATCGCGGTAGCGGCCCACGTCAATGCCCAGCAGGGTGCACAGCATAATCCGCAGGGTAGCCTTGTGGGAAACCACCAGCACATTGCCGTCGGGATAGGTTTCTTCGATCTCAGCCAGCACATCGGAGCTGCGGCGGGCCACCTGCATGCCCTTTTCGCCATCGGTGGGGGTGTTCCAGGCGGGGTCGGCCAGCCAGCGAATGTAGTCGTCGTGGAAGGTGGTGTTGACTTCAGCGGGACCCATGCCCTCCCACTGCCCAAAGGACAGCTCGCGCAGGTTGGCCCGACGCTGCACCGCCAACCCGGTAATTTGGCACAGGGGTTGCACCGTAGCGGCAGCGTGGTCCAGAGGGCTGCAAAAGACGGCTTTCCAGTCGATGTGATGGTAGGCCTTGGCAAAGTAGTCGGCCATTTGCTGGCCCTGCGCCGTTAGCGCTACCCCGTCCTGACTGCAGTAGCGGCCCGTGCGGCAGTAGTAGGTTTCGGCGTTGCGAAGCAGGTAAAGCCTCAGAGGCATGGGCGCTTGTCCTCAGGTGCAGGGGAGCGATCGCAGCTGGTCGCTCAGGTGAGAGCGATCGGCAATGGTGTGAAACAACGGGCCCCGCTGGCCCAACTCCACTACGCTGACGGCCGCCACGGGCATATCCAGGCGATCGCGGTAGCGGCCCACGTCAATGCCCAGCAGGGTGCACAGCATAATGCGGATAGTGGCCTTGTGGGACACCAACAGAATATGGCCGCTGGCGTGGGTGCGCTCAATTTCGTCAAGCACCTGGGCCGAACGGCGGGCAATATCCACCGCCCGTTCGCCCCCCACTGGCGCGTACCAGGCCGGGTCGGTAAGCCAGGCCACGTACTCGTCGTGGTGCTCGCGGTCCACCGCCGTCGGGTGCATGCCTTCCCAGCGACCATACATCACCTCCCGCAGCCCGTCGCGCAGCTGCATCTCCAAGCCCAGCGCATCGCACAGGGGCCGGGCCGTTTCGACCGCCCGCCGCAGGGGGCTCACGTAGGCAGCGCTCCAGGGCAAGTGAGCGTAGGTGCCGGCAAACTCCTGGGCCATCGCTACCCCCTCGGGGGTGAGGCCAGGGTCATTTTCGGGCATGCCACAGTAGCCACCCGTGAGGCTGTAGGCGGTTTGGCCGTGGCGCAAAAAGTAGAGAAAAACTCCCATCGGTGCCTGGCGGTAATGACAGTGCGACAACGCCTTGGGGCTGGTCTGTAACCCTGAGCTTGACAGCAGAAGACCCGCAGCAAGGGCCATTTCCCCCTAATCTAACCTACGAGCCGAGCAACCCAAAACCGGTTGAAAATTGTATATAACTCAACTAAAAAGTTCCCCATTTCCTCCCCATCCCCCCATTCCCTCACCTCCCCATTTACCTACCTACCTACCCATCCCTACCTTACCCATCTACTCCAAATCCCTCCGCCCCTCCAGCGCCCGCGCCAGCGTCACTTCGTCGGCGTATTCCAAATCGCCGCCCATGGGCAGGCCAAAGGCGATGCGGGTCACCCGTGTAAAGGGCTTGAGCAACTGCCCGACGTAGAGGGTGGTGGTATCGCCCTCTATGCTGGGGCTAATGGCCATAATCACTTCCTTGGTGTCCTCCTTGTTGACCCGGTGCACCAGAGGGCCAATGTTGAGCTGCTCGGGGCCAACCCCATCCATGGGCGAAATCAGGCCGCCCAGCACGTGGTAGCGGCCCCGGTACTCACGGGTTTTTTCAATGGCAATCACATCGCGGGAGTCGGCCACCACGCAAAGAGTTTGGGGATCGCGATTGGTGGCCCGGCAAATGTCGCACACCGGATCGGCGGAGAGGTGAAAGCACACCGAGCACTGCCCCACCTGAGCCTTGGCTTCGAGCAGCGCCTGGGCCAGGGCCTGCACCTCGTTTTGGGGGCGCTTGAGAATATGTAGGGCCAGCCGCTGAGCCGACTTGGGGCCAACCCCCGGCAGCCGCTGGAATTCTTCAATCAGTCGAGCCAGGGGACGCGTGTAAATGGGGCCAGACTCCTATGGGTTAATCAGTTATTTAAATTGTACGTGTAAGGCTGTGTATGTAAGGTGAGCCTATGGCAGATTTGAGCGGCGCGTGGTTGGGCACCTACTGGCAGCGGGATACCCCAACCCGCTTTGAGGCCACCCTGGTGCAGGGGAGCAACGGGCTGAGCGGCAGCATTCTCGACGATGGCGCTTTGGGAGAAGCGCAGCTGACCGGCACGGTGACGGGGCGGCAGGTGCAGTTTGTGAAGCGGTATTTGGGTCTCAGCCAGCCTCCGATTCACTACGGGGGTACGGTGTCTGAAGATGGCGACCACATTACCGGCCAGTGGAGAATTGCGAATTTCGATGCGGGCCCCTGGGAAGCCCACCGCAGTGAAGACGACCTAAGCCAGAGCTGGAAGACGGTTTTGGAGCAAAATCTGGTGTCAGCACCGGGTTAAGGCATAAACATTGCGGTTCTGTGCCCTGGCTGGCATTTTTTGGCCCCAAAAGCCATTACATTCCTTAACACTGGGTTGCCCCTGGGCAATAGTCGTTCTACCCAGGCCTGGTGCGTTATGAAGGCTTGGGGGGTGCAGGTGTTGAAGCCCATCGTTATGGTGGGCATTTTGGCGGGCAATGTGGTGATGCCCAAATTTCCGGTGGCCGCGCCCGAGCTGGGGCAGCAGCCTACCACCACCCTACCCCAGGGGCAAACGCTGGTAGATCTTTACCACCTGCGCGATCGCCTGGGCCGCGAACTCAGCGAACACCCCACGGTGAGGGTGGCGACTCGCTCTGGGGTGGGCATAGCCCCAGCCGCCACCCTAGACCAGCTGTGGGCCGT
>DASQNN010000264.1:0-1848 GCA_035644955.1 Nodosilinea sp.
GTGGGGAGTAGGGAAGGGCTTAGTTTTAAGTGTTGAATTTTGAGTTAAGCGATCGCACTTTTGCTTTGGTGTGCGCCATAACCTAGAACACAGTTCGGAACCTCAAGGTTTAATGCCGCCTACAGGCCAATTGGCAGAACACAGCTTTAAACCGATGATCAGCTCATCCTTCCGTCGGTTCCAGGTCAGCGGAACGGCCCTGATTGTAGGCCGCAGGACGCCCAGATCCGGGGGGCTGGGGCCAGCGAAATGGCCCCAGCTTATCCGATCGCTATTATCCGCCACCCAACCCAATGCTTAAGGATTAGCTTTAATCGCCAAACTTTTAGTCCTCGACCCAGCGGGGGACGTATTGCCAACCGTCGCGGATCTCATCGCGGTAGCGCTGATGGCCGGGCTGCTTCTCCTCCACCAATTTCCAAAAGGCGGCGGAGTGATTCATGTGGACGGTGTGGCACAGCTCATGGACAAAGACGTAGTGCACCAGCTCGGGAGGCAAAAACAGCAGTTTGTAGTTGAGGCTGATGTTTTTGTCGCTGGAACAGCTGGCCCAGCGGGTCTTTTGGCCGCGAATGGAGATGCGGCTAAAGGGCAGGTTGATCACAAAACTTAGTTCTCGTAGCCAGGGGGCAAACTCGGCGCGGGCTTTGCGGCTGAGCCACTGACGGAGCAGGCCGGTGCAGTCTGCACTGTTGTCAATGGGGCCGCGCAGCAGCAGGGTTTGGGGAGCGCTTTGGGTGAGGGCGAGGGTGCGGGTCGAGGCGGGCTGGTAGTCAACCTGCCAGGTTTGACGGCGCGATCGCACCTCGATCTGTCCCGGTTTCTCTTCAAAGTGGTCGTCGGTTAGCCCGGCAGTTTGGTAGGCCAGGCGCTGGCGCGATCGCCACAGCCAGTCGCGCCGCCGATGCAGCAGGTCGGGCACCTGGCTGTGGTCAAACCCCGTGGGTACTACGACTTCGACTTGACCATTGAGATGCACTTTTAGCGAGACGTGGCGGGCACGGGCGCTCTCCCGAATCCGGTAGTCAGGTAACTCCGTCGGCGGGGCAGAAAAAAGCTCTAGCTGTTCAGACAAGTCAGCCATGGGCGGCAGGAACACAGCGCTGTATGAGTAAACTTTGGTCCAGTCCAGCCCTGTAGATTTGCCGGTGGAAAACCTACAGGGTTGGACTGGGTGGGGCCTGTTCTATCCTACGGTGCCCCAGAAAAGACAGCAAAATTTGCTGGTGGGGTGGCCCCAGCGGGCGTTCTTCCCCAATGGTGAGCGAATAGCGCTTGCCCTGGTGAATATCGGTGACGCTCCACAGCCCCAAATCCAGACCTTCTGTCAGCACCAGGTTTTCGACGGGCACTACCAGGGGCCCGTGGTACACGTGGCGCACCACCGTTTCTGACTCTAGCTGCTGAAACAGTTCGAGCTGGGGGGCGGCGTAGCCAATCTCCTCCAGAAGTTCTCGGTAAACGGCCACTTCAGGCGATTCTCCCGGTTCTAAGTGCCCGCCAAAGAAGGCCCAGTGGCCGGGCCAGGCGATGGTGGGGATGTCGTCTCGCAGCTGAAGGAGAAAGCGATCGCCCTGGTAGAGAATTGCGATCGCCACCTCAGGTTTTGCAGGCATTGGGCGCGATAGTTAGAAACAGTGATCCTACTATTGTCCCTGCAACCGGGGCGGCTAAGCCCTCAACTTGGGTCCAAATTGCCGGATGGGCGCACTCAACGACTTCTGCCCCTAGGGAGCATCGCTATCTATATAGACCGATACAGCCAAGCGATCGGCAACCAGCGACCAGAGCTGATGCCTCCACCTTCTATCGCCCGGATCCCCGCCCGGCACAGCTGGCTGAGCAGCC
>DASQNN010000265.1:0-5005 GCA_035644955.1 Nodosilinea sp.
AAAGGGAGGAATTGCCGCGGAGAACAAGCTAGCCTAAGGGTTTGTCAGGCTTAATTTTTCGAATCTAAGGGTGCATCCAGAGGTACTTTCTCGCCTATTTTGGAATTCCCCCTACGGACAAGGGGAAATAACGCTTAGGCAAGGCTCCACCCACGCGAAGCAATCAACCATTCAGGGACCACGCCAGCAGTAACCACAATCCCAAGCTTTAATGTTGATAGACCACTAGCGCTCTTGGGCTAGATCGCGAATGAGGGGAATTTTGTTGCGAATGTAGCAGTGAAGCTGATCGGTTTCAGTCTGATCGATGGATTGCTGCCCTGCAAACTGGTCTAACAGCCAGCACACTAGGCTGTTGTCATCTAGGGCAAGGAGATGACCACTCTGCGACCGTTCTACCAAAGACCACAGGTGTCGTAGGAGCTGAGGGTTCATAGCGATTGTTAATAATTTCTTTAGATTTATACTAGTGCACTCGCTCCCCAATGCAACGGAGGTGGAGAATTGTGAATGTCCTTTGTCTCAATTACCCCTGATTTTATTGGACTGCCCATCTAGCGTGGGGGTGAGATATCCATACTGTTGGGTTGGGTAGGCCAGGCTATGGCGCGAGCTGCGGTGCAGATACCTCCTACGGTAATGCCGTGGTGTAGCAGGGTTTGGGCTGCTGACTGGGCCGTGGCTCCGGTGGTAAAGATATCGTCTAGCAGCCACACCGTTGTCTTTTGCAGGGCGCTGACCTGTTTGGGATGAATGGCAAAGGCTTGAGCCAGGTTTTGGTGGCGGGCCGAGCGGCTCAGGCTGTGCTGGGCCCGGGTAGCCTGAATGCGAATCAGGCCGTGACTGTACAGGGGTAGGTGGGTGAGGCGGCAAAACCACTGGGCTAGCAGCTCGGCCTGGTTGAAGCCTCGCTGCTGAAGCTTGGTGGCGTGTAGGGGAATAGGCACTATGGCCACCGGGCCTGCCGAGGGCTTTGGCTTGGGGGCATGGTCGCGCCAGGTTTGCCCCAGTTCGTTGCCTAAAAACTGAGCGATGTCGGCGTGGCCGCTGTACTTGAGGCTGCTGATGGCCTGGCGCAGGCTGCCTTCGTAGCGCCCCCAACTCACTACGGTTAGACCCACAGCGCTGGGTTCGCAGGGGGTTGACGTTTGGCACTGACGCACCTGGCGGCGGCAGCTTGGGCAGAGCGCCGCCGGGGACGATCGCTGGCACAGGGGACAAGGGCTAGCCAAAAACAGGCTGAGCAGCTGGTGTTTGCCCTGGCGAAGCCAGGTCTGGGCCGGTGGAAGGGTGCGCATGGGAAATTGTCCTAGCGGAAGGAGCAGGACGGTGGTCTGGCTCTGCTGGGTCTATTTTGGCGAAGGTCGGTAGCGGCGACGAGGGTGAAAACAACGAACCTGTGCTAGCTGGCCGGCATTAGGTCTTGGGGTAGGCGGCGAAGGCGGTGGCCATCGCGTAGAATCTTAGCTATAAGATGTTGACTTTAATAACATGCCCGCTGGCGCTCGCGCATTGGCTCGGTAGCTGTCATTTTGGGCAGGCCCCAGGGGCTGTGATCAATCAACCGCCGATTGCCCAAGAATTAGGGTTTACAGCCCCTAGCCTATTTTTTGGGTCGGGCGTGGCAATGCTGATGTCATCAGGACTTTAGCCGGATATTGATGACACGCCCTAGGCCCTTGGGCCAATCATTAGCATTTCTAAAACTAAATATACAGGCCACCTCCCTCAGGCTGTTTTTGGTGAGGGTTAGCCTTTTCCCCCTGGCATGACCTGGCTTCTACAACTGGATGACCTGGCGGTGGCCGACCGGCGAGCCGTTGGTCATAAAGCCTATTACCTGGGCCTGCTGAAGCAGCAGGGGTTGCCCGTGGTGCAGGGTTGCGTGCTGACGGCCGCTAACTGGCACCACAGTCTGCGGCAGATGGCCTGGCCGGAACCGGCGGGCGATCGCCTGGCACCGGTATGTCAGGATGGGTTTCAAACCCTACAGCAGTACAGTCAGCGGTGGCAGCAGGCTATGCGGGCGGTGCCGGCGATCGCCGCCGCCGATTGGGCTCCTGCCCCCAACCCCCACGGCCTTGCCCCCGCCGCCTGGATGCTGCGCGCTTCGCTGTGGGTAGACGAACCGGAGGCCAAAGGGTTGGCGACGGCTCCGGCGCTGCTCAGCGGCGGCCTGCTGCCGGCCCAGATCGAGACCGACTTTGCCGTTTTGCCCCGGGTGCTGCCGCAGTTTTGGAGTCAGGCGCTGACGGCCCGCTGTCTATCGGTTTGGCAACGGCACTGCCAGCGTCTGGGCGACCTTAGTCTCGCTACACTCATCATGCCGGTGTACCCGGCGCTGGCGTCCGGCACGCTGACCTTGGCGCAGGGGCAGGTCACGGTGGCGGCGGTGGCCGGGCTTGGGCTGGCCCTCACCCAGGGCGAGGCGATTCCGGCCTGCTGCCGGTTCACTGCGGGAAAGGTTGCCTCTGCGGTCTGGGAGCCGGGATTTCAGGAGCGCGTTTACCAGCTGCGGCCGGCCTCTAAGTATCGCCCCCGACCGGCGGCGATCGCCCAACCCATTGAGCTCCTAGAGCGCGATCGCCCTGACCTGACGACGCCCCTAGATGCTGCCCAACTGACCCGCCTGGTGCACCTGGCCGAGCTGGCCCAGGTCGCCCTGGGCAGTACTGGGGTGCGCCTGGAGTGGTTGCTGCACCCCAGCGCCAACCCGGCTCAACCCACCCTGGTGATTACCGAGGCGACCCCCTGGAGCGACCCGGCCGCTGCGCCCAATCCCACCCCAGCCCCCTCTCGCCCCCGGCCTCAGCCGCCGCTGCTGCCCTCGGCCAGCACGGTGGTGCGCGGCATTGGAGCGGCAGGCGGCCGCATTCAGGGGGTGGCAGTTGTCGCCAGTCATCCCCAGGATTTACCCAAATCTCTCCCCCCGAGGTGCATCGTAGTGCTGCCCGACCTCCAGCCCGACGTGTTTTTGCAGCTGCAGGCGGTTGCCGGCATTGTCACCGAGCGCGGTGGTGCCACCTGCCACGCGGCCATTTTGGCGCGGGAGGTCGGTATCCCCGCCGTTGTGGGTGCGCCCCAGGCGACTCAGCTGTTGGAAACCGGCATGGTGCTTTGGCTCGACGGCGATCGCGGTGTGGTCTATGGTCTGGCCGATGGGGCCACAGACCAGCAGCAGTTTCCGACCGCCTTGGCCCAGTTTCAGGCCCCCACTCTTGCGGTTGCCGATCTATCGGTCAAGCAGCAGGCGCGCTACCAGCGGCTGCGCACCCAGGTCATGATCAACCTGAGCCAGACTCGGCGCCTGGACACCCTGCCCCTCGACTATGCCGATGGCATTGGCCTGCTGCGCTCGGAGTGGCTGCTGCTGGATGTGCTGGACGGACGGCACCCCTGGGACTGGGTCAACCGGGGCCACGAGGCTGAGTTGCAGAGCCGGTTGGTGCAGCAGCTGGAGCCTATTTTGCAAATTTTGGGGTCTAAGCCCCTGCGCTATCGCAGCCTCGACCTGCGATCGCACGAGTGGCAAGCCCTGCAGGGCAGCCCGCCGGTAGAGCCCAACCCCATGCTGGGGCTGCGGGGCACCCTCAGCTACGAAGTCGACGACCGCCTATTTCAGGTGGAGCTAGGGGCGCTGGCTGCCCTACAGCGGGCCGGCTATGACAACCTGCAGCTGATTCTGCCCTTTGTGCGCACCGTAGAAGAGGCGATCGCCTGTCGGCAGCGCATTGAGCGAGTCGGCCTGCTCGACTCCGACGGCTTCGCCCTGTGGATCATGGCCGAGGTGCCGTCGGTGCTGTTTTTGCTGCCTGCCTACGCCCAGGCGGGGGTGCAGGGCATTGCCATTGGCTCTAACGACCTGACCCAGCTGCTGCTGGCCGTCGATCGCGACCAACCCACCATGGCCTCTGCCTACGACGAACGGCATCCGGTGGTGCAGCTGGCCATGGCCCACCTGGTGCAAGAGGCCCACCGCTGCGGCCTGATGTGCTCAATTTGTGGCCAGGCCCCGGTTCGTCATCCCCAACTGATCGCTGATCTAGTGGCCTGGGGCATTGGCTCTATCTCCGTAGAAGCGGCGGCGCTGCCCTTTACCCTAGAGGCCGTGTGGCAGGCCGAGCAGGGGGGCACCCAGGGCAAAGGCGACCCCATTTGATGCCGGCTGTACCGCCGTTGCTGCCCAGGCTAAGCCGTTTTTACAAACAGCCTGTTTGATGTCTGTAGGTCAGGTTGCGGTTCCAGCTGCGGTTCCAGCTTGGGCCGTGGGCCAGCAGCAATGGCGTCAGCGAAATGGCAAAGCTTGTACAGGGAGATCCCCAGGGGATGACCGATAATAGACAGCGTTGTTCAGACTGTTACCCCCTATGTCTCTTCCTACAAACCTGGCTACCCTCGACGGCGCTCCTCTAGCCCCCGACTCCCTGGCTGGCAAAGTTGTTCTGTTTGTAAACGTGGCCAGCAAGTGCGGCCTCACCCCCCAGTACAGCGGCCTGGTCGAGCTTGACAAAGCTTACGGCGATCGCGGATTGGTGATTGTGGGCGTGCCCTGCAACCAGTTTGGTCAGCAAGAACCTGGCAGCCCTGACGAAATCAAAGACTTTACCAAAACCAAGTACGACGTCGACTTTACCCTGCTCGAAAAGCAAGACGTCAACGGCCCCGACCGCAGCCCGCTCTACCAATTTCTGGTGGGTGATGGCCCCGACATCGGCTGGAACTTTGGCAAGTTTCTGGTCGGGCGCGACGGTGAAGTCGTCGCCCGCTTTGAGCCCAAAACCGCCCCCGACGATGCCGCTCTCAAAGCGGCTGTCGAGCAGGCTCTGGGCTAACTGGCCAGCGGGGTCAGCACATCGCGCAGCAAATCTCGGTGCATGAGGGCACGGTCAACCCGCGACGCAATCTGCTCGGGCGCTAGCGGGTCGCCGTTGGCGTAGACCTCTAGCCAGGTTTGAGTCATCTGCTCCGGATTGTCGGGCCAGCGGTGCCCCACCGCCTGGGGGTT
>DASQNN010000266.1:0-7424 GCA_035644955.1 Nodosilinea sp.
AAACACAACGCAGTTAGTCAACAATTCACCTTTTGTTGGGAGGATTATTTACCCATGGCTAAAACGATCACCTACAACGAAGATGCCCGTCGCGCCCTGGAGCGCGGTTTCGACATGTTAGCTGAAGCCGTTGCCGTCACCCTCGGTCCCAAAGGCCGCAACGTGGTGCTAGAGAAAAAGTACGGCGCCCCCCAAATCATTAACGACGGCATCACCATCGCCAAAGAAATTGAGCTAGAAGACCATATTGAAAACACCGCCGTCTCCCTGCTGCGCCAGGCGGCTAGCAAGACCAACGACGCCGCTGGCGACGGCACTACCACCGCTACGGTGCTGGGCCATGCGATCGTCAAAGAAGGCCTGCGCAACGTCGCCGCCGGGGCCAACGCCATTTCCCTTAAGCGCGGCATCGACAAAGCCACTGCCTTTCTAGTCGAAAAAATTGCCGAGCACGCCCGCCCCGTCGGCGACTCCAAGTCGATCGCCCAGGTTGGTGCCATCTCCGCCGGCAACGACGACGAAGTGGGCCAAATGATCGCCGACGCTATGGATAAAGTCGGTCGCGAGGGCGTCATTTCCCTGGAAGAAGGCAAATCGATGACCACCGAACTGGAGGTCACCGAAGGGATGCGCTTCGACAAAGGCTACTTGTCGCCCTACTTCGTCACCGACACCGAGCGCATGGAAGCGGTGCTGGAGGACCCCTACATTCTGATCACCGACAAGAAAATTGCCCTGGTGCAGGATCTGGTGCCCGTGCTAGAACAGGTGGCCCGCTCCGGCAAGCCTCTGATGATCATCGCTGAAGACATTGAGAAAGAGGCCCTGGCTACCCTAGTGGTCAACCGCATGCGCGGGGTGCTGAACGTGGCGGCGGTGAAAGCGCCTGGATTTGGCGATCGCCGCAAGGCCATGCTCGAAGACATCGCCGTGCTGACCGGCGGCCAGGTGATCTCCGAAGACACCGGCCTCAAGCTCGACAACGTGAAAGTGGAGATGCTGGGCAGCGCCCGCCGCATTACCATCACCAAAGACACCACCACCGTCGTCGCCGAAGGCAACGAGCAGCAGGTCAAAGCTCGCTGCGAGCAGATCCGTCGCCAGATCGACGAGACCGACTCCACCTACGACAAAGAGAAGCTGCAAGAGCGCTTGGCCAAGCTCTCCGGCGGTGTGGCCGTGGTCAAGGTCGGTGCCGCCACCGAAACCGAGATGAAGGACCGCAAGCTGCGCCTCGAAGACGCCATCAACGCCACCAAGGCAGCCGTTGAAGAAGGCATCGTCCCCGGCGGCGGCACCACCCTGGCTCACCTGGCCCCCCAGCTCGAAGCCTGGGCCAGCGACAACCTCAGCGGCGAAGAGCTGCTGGGTGCCCAGATCGTCACCCGTGCTCTCACTGCCCCCCTCAGCCGCATTGCTGAGAATGCGGGCTTTAACGGCGCTGTGATCGTTGAGCAGGTGAAGGAGAAGGACTTCAACATTGGCTACGACGCGGCCACCCACCAGTTCGTCGATATGTTCGAGGCTGGCATTGTGGATCCTGCTAAGGTAACCCGCTCTGCCCTGCAAAACGCCGCTTCTATTGCCTCCATGGTGCTGACCACCGAGTGCATTGTGGTCGACAAGCCTGAGCCCAAGGCTCCTGCCGCTGGCGCTGGCGCTGGCATGGGCGGCGACTTCGACTACTAAACTCCCTCAGGCAACCCGAATTCGGTCTGCTTTGAGGTAATCAAAAAGGGCTCGGCTGATTTAATCAGCCGAGCCCTTTTTGTGGTGAGAAACTACGCTGACTCATACCTCAAAACTGTTGAAGTTGTTCACGATCAAAGCAGACAAGCTATAGGCCTAAATCATCAGCTTTTCTTATTCTGCTACCCGATATATGGCGACAGGAATTGAATAAATGGGCATAGAATAAAGAGCTTATGGGCCTTCATGGAGAATCTCTGTGATTTTTTTAACCTGCTATGGGTAGAAAATACTGACAAGCTGGCTATTTTTGAAGTTATCTAAATGCTTGGCATTGTAATGCTAAAGGGCAACCTGCAAAAGAAAATATTTTTTTGGAACACTTTTTTGGTTTAAGAGTCTTGGACAGTTAGCCATCAAGTCTAAAACCTTAGTTCCTGTCAAAGTTCTTAAAAATTTTTGATTCGGCTTTGCTGCGGGGATGTAGGATTGGTGGCTTTTGTGAAACTCGATAAAGGGTCCAGAACCAATGACCATGTCACAAGCTGCTTCTATACCGATGAACCAGACACCGCTGGTGACACCACCGAGCGATGCCGCAGCTGTTCAGGAAAAGAGTGGGTTGCCCAAATCAATTCTCAGTGTTGATTTAGGGCGTACCTCTACAAAAACCTCTATCAGCCGCGACCCCAATAGCGTTGTCTTCATTCCGGCTAACGTTAAGCATTTGTCGATGGAACAGGTGCAGGGGGGCGCGTTCGAAGCCCGTGCAACGGATCCTCTATCCGACATTTGGATGGTTTATCAAGGCAGTGGCTATGCCATGGGACAGTTAGCGGAAGACTTTGGCGCTAACCTAGGGGTTGGCCAGTCTAAAGTCAACGATGCTTTGGTCAAGGTTTTAGCCTGCATCGGTTACTTTCAACTACGGGATGAGATCTTGGTGGTTTTGGGACTGCCCTATCACTCCCAGGATCAGTTTGAGCGCGAGAAAGAGCAGCTCATGAGCTTGCTGCTGGGGCCTCACATGATGAGCTATCGCGGTGAACCTACCACTATTCAAATCAACAAGGTTTGGGTTATGCCCGAAGGGTACGGCAGTATTCTCTGGAATGAGGTTCAGGAAAAGAAAGATATTAACATTGACTTTACTAAGTTGCCGGTTGCGATCGTAGATATTGGGCATCAAACTACAGATTGCATCATGGTCGACAATTTTAGATTTGCCCGTGGCGTTTCTAGAAGTGAAGCGTTTGCCATGAGCCAGTTTTATGAGCAGGTGGCGGCCCAAATCGAGGGGGCCGATAGCCAGTCTTTAGCGTTAATTGCGGCTGTAAATCAGCCTCAAGGGCAACGATTTTACCGTCCTCGGGGAGCTAATAGACCGACCAACTTAGACGACATTTTGCCCAACCTCAAAGAAACTTTCTCGCGGGAAATGTGTAACCGACTGTTGGCCTGGCTACCAGAGCGGGTTACAGACGTCATTCTCACCGGCGGTGGCGGCGAGTTCTTTTGGGAAGATATTCAGCGCCTGCTGAAAGAGGCCAAGATCAACGCCCACCTCGCTACGCCTTGCCGTCAGGCTAACGCCCTAGGGCAGTATATTTATGGAGAGGCCCAGATGGCGGCGGCTCGGGCGGCCCGTACGGCAGCTTAACCTTTTCTATTTAGGCGTTAGCCATGCCTAATCTCTTCTCAATCGAGTGTTGATTTTGGTTACTCAAACGAATGTTCTAGTAAGGCGAATTCTGCTATCGGTTGAGAAGGGATTTTGACCAGTGGGTGGCATCATGGTTTTAGGATATAAATAATGGTATTGAAGTGGTTACGCCAGACGAAAAAGTTGGTTCTTTTTCGTCAAAATGAGCTTGATCAACAGCTATTAGCTGCTGTCAAAGCTGAGTTGGTTCGGCAGCCAGGCTTGAGCTTTAGCAGCCTTTGTAAAGAAGCTCTCCACCAGCTTTTATTAAGTAATCACGCTTACCCTAGCCAGCCACCATCTTCTACAGACAAACGAATTGAGAGTCTTGAGGCCCAGTTGCTCAGTGTAGAGCAGCGTTTTTTTGCCCAAGAGAAAAATCGGCTAGAGCGATTAGAAGCCCAACTGGCGCAGTTGTCTCTCCAGGTGGCTCACTTGGCAGGCTCTGGTGCTGCCGTTTCGACTTCTCCCCAGCCAGTCTCAGACGCAGTGTCTTACTTCGAGGAGGTTGAAGAGGTGCCCGAAGATCCCGTCCTGGCTCGCCTGAGTGGCTTAATTGATGATTTTTAGCCAAGTATATTAAGGCAAAGTTTTGTGTTGCCGATGCTCCGGGGCCATCGCTACAGCTCTTAGTCAATATAGGTCTGCAAAAGCCGAATCACCGCTGCCACCGAGGCCAGCGATGCCGTTTCGGTTGCCGTGTGGTACTCGGTAGTGGGAATTTGCAGGGTGGTGCCCGTTACCGAGCCATCGGTAGCGGCGGTGAGGCGACCCATCTCGGTGCGGCCCAGGGAGTAGGGCTTGGGGCGGGTCAAGTTTTGGGCGGCGATGTAGTCGTCTTTGTAGCTGTAGGCGATGCCGAGCCGATCGCAGCGATCGGCCAACTCCTGAGTAATGCCGTGGGCAAAGTCGGCGCTGGCGTCTTTACGGCGCAGGGTAACGAGCTGCTGGTCGGCGGCTTCGCGGCTGTGGTATGGGCTGGTGTCGAGGGCGACCAAGCGCCCGGTCGAGAGGCGCTGCCGCTGGAACCACGACAGGGCGTAGCGCCAGCTGCGGCCCGACTCTTCTTGGGCGGTGAATAGGGCCGTGCCCTCAAACCCGCAGCGAAACAAGAAAACAATAATGGCAGCGCTGATGACATTGTCGAGCTGAGCCGAAATGTAGCCATTCTTGAATTGCAGGCGGTCTAAAAACGAGATCGGGGTGCCGGGCTGAAGGTAGTCAAGCCCATCGACCTCAAAGATCAGGTTCTTGCGCTCAGGGCAAATGTAGGAGTTGGTGATGATTCCCTGGCCGATGTAGGTGCCGGTGTAGGGTAGGTGGGCCTGCACCCGCTGCCCCTGAAAGCGGTTCTCAATGGTGTGGAGCATTTGTTCAGACACCGAGTCGCCGGTCAACTCGCTCTGGTTGCCCGCAATAAAGGCGGCGTACTGAAATTCGTTGGGGCCGGTGCAGAGCAGGCCGTGGCGATCGATGTGGGCCGACAGCATGAGGTCGTGGGGGCGGCGACCCTGGGCCACTAGCACACCGTGGTAGTAGCTGACCTCGGCCCCGACCTCGTCTAGCTCGCGCCGTAGCACCCGAAAAAACGAGTCTTCGCTGCCTACTACCGAGGGTTCGCGAATCAGAAATTGCAGAATTTCAAGAAAATCGGCTAGGCCTTCTAAGGGCGCTGGGGCAGCGGCTAAGGCAGCCTGGGCAGAAGCAGTGGGGCCAACGAGTTGATCCACAACTAGGTTCAATGGGCTCATAAAACGGGCCTGCCAGAGGTTTGCCTGCGGTGCTGAAGCCGTGACCGGGAGGGATGCTGCTGGGGCGATGGGCTGCGGAGTAAGCGGAGTAAACGCGATCGCCGCTAGATCTATGTATCCCAGAACACCATCCCTATCCCAAAACAGTACCCCGAAGCCCGGTGACGTTTAGTGAAGCCCAATACAAAAAGAGACGGACTTTTGCGCGATCGCACAATCCTTCGCATAATCCTGCAAACCCCAGTGGAGAACCGGAGTATAATAGAATCTATCGCTCTTTATCCCGCCCGCCCTGTGGATTTGTCCTCTAAAAGTGAATACGCTCTGCTAGCTCTGCTAGAACTGAGCCCCCACTACGCCAGTGGCGAGCCGCTGCAGATTCGGCAGATTGCCAGTCAGCAGAACATCCCCGATCGCTACCTAGAGCAACTGCTGGCCACCCTGCGCCGGGCGGGCCTAGTCAAGAGCCAGCGCGGGGCGCGGGGCGGCTACCTGCTGGCCCGTGATCCGTGGAAGATTACCCTTTATGATGTGGTGAGCTGCATAGAAGGGTTTGAGCCCCAGGCCGACCCCACCCAGATGTCTAACACGCCAGAAGCGCAGGTTATTCAAGGCGTGTGGGGAGAGGTGCGCCAAGCCGCCGAGGGGGTGCTGCAAAAGTACACCTTGCAAGACATGGTCGAAAAGCGCAACGCCCAACAGCAAGTCGACATTATGTATTACATCTAGGCCCATTATTACATTCAGGCCCCATGCGAATTGCCGAAAACGTGACCCAACTGATTGGCCGCACCCCGCTGGTGCAGCTCAACCGCATTCCCCAAGAGGAAGGCTGTTTGGCCCGGCTCGTGATCAAGCTGGAGGGCATGAACCCCTCCGCCTCCGTCAAAGACCGCATTGGCATCAACATGATTGAGGCCGCCGAAGCCGAAGGGCTGATCACCCCCGGCAAAACCACCCTGGTCGAGCCCACCTCGGGTAACACCGGCATTGCCCTGGCCATGGCGGCGGCGGCCAAGGGCTACCGCCTGATTCTCACCATGCCCGAGACCATGAGCTCTGAGCGGCGGGCGATGCTGCGGGCCTACGGGGCCGAGCTAGAGCTGACCCCCGGCGTGGCGGGTATGTCGGGCTGCATTCAGCGCGCCCAAGACATTCTCGATATGCTGCCCGATGCCTACATGCTCCAGCAGTTTCGCAACCCCGCCAACCCCGACATTCACCGCCGCACCACCGCCGAAGAGATCTGGGCCGACACCGATGGCCAGGTTGATATACTGGTGGCCGGTGTGGGTACCGGCGGCACCATTACCGGGGTGGCCGATGTGCTGAAGCAGCGCAAGCCGGAGTTTAAGGCGATCGCCGTCGAACCTATCAACAGCCCGGTGCTCTCGGGCGGCAGGCCCGGCTCCCACAAAATCCAGGGGATTGGGGCCGGTTTCGTGCCTGAAGTATTAGACGTGGGTCTGATCGACGAAGTGGTGCAGGTTACGGATGAAGATGCGATCGCCTACGGTCGCCGTCTGGCCCGCGAGGAGGGCCTGCTGTCGGGCATTTCCACCGGAGCCGCCGTCAAGGCCGCCGTGGATGTGGGTCGCCGCCCCGAAAACGAGGGCAAGCTGATTGTAATCATTCAGCCCAGCTTTGGCGAGCGCTACCTGAGCACGCCGCTGTTCCAAGACCCCGAGCTGATGGCCCCCCTGGTGATGAGCTAGGTTCTCTGAGTTCTGTAGATTAGTCCTGCAACTTACAGCATAGTGACTGCCAAGGAATTCGATATCGACCGGGCGATCGCCCTGCTGCGGGCGGCGGTGGCCCCCTTCCCAAAAGCTGCTATGTTTCAGCTGGCGGAAGAGGGCTTCGACACGCTCTACGAGCAGCTGGTTGCCTGCATCATTTCGATTCGCACCTACGACGAGGTGAGTGTGCCGGTGTCGCAGCGATTGTTTGCTCGGGCGCGATCGCCTGAGCAAATGGTGGGGCTAGAAATCGAGGAGATTTTGGGCCTGATACAGGGGACTACCTTTGCAGAGAATAAGGCACCCCAGATCCGCCAGATTTCTCAGCAAATTTTGGATGAATTTGGCGGCGACCTGCCCGCCAACCCCGAGGTGCTGATGCAGTTCAAAGGGGTGGGGCCAAAGTGCGCCCATCTGGCGATGGGGGTGGCGCTGGGCTACCCCTGCATCAGCGTGGATGTGCATGTGCACCGAGTGACCAACCGCTGGGGCTACGTGCAAACCAAATCACCCGAAAAGACCATGACCGCCCTGGAAGTCAAA
>DASQNN010000267.1:0-2393 GCA_035644955.1 Nodosilinea sp.
GGGTCGGCCACCTCCAGGCGAAATCGCTGGGCGGTCGCTAAAACCTTCTCGCGGCTGACATCAACCCGCTTCCAAATCGGTGGACCGTCGGCGGTAATCACCATCAGCTCAAGCTGGTCGGTATCGGCCTGGCGGTTGACGGGAGCTTGGGTGGGGGTGTTGGGCAGCGCCAGGTAAGACTCAAATCGCTGGGTATAGCTGGCCTCGCTCTGCGCAAAGTTGGTGCCGGGGTCAGACCTGATGGTCTCTATCTCAGGGGGTTCGACTTCCGAGGTGGCGGCGGCGGCATTACTGTCGGGCTCTACCGCCAGTCGCGCCGGAATAAATTGCACGTAGACTAGCGCTGGTTTAATGCCCGTCGCATTTTCAATCTGGCGCAGAATGTCGCGGGCCTCGTTGAGATCTTTAATCTGAGCCTGGGTTTGAGGTGGCGAAAACTCTGTCGGTGGAAGATCTGGGGGCGGTTCACCCTGGGTTTCAATCTGCAATGCTTCGCCGGGTATGGGTGGTTCTGGCGGTTTTGGCGGGTCCGGCGGTTGCTGAGTAATGATTTGAATACTAGGGTTTTCTCCCTGCTGATAGGTGGTGGGGAAAGCACCCTCGCTGATGGTGTTGTTTGGCCCTGTGGTAATGGCTCCGGCGGTGCCGTTGATGCCGGTGTAGTCTGGCCCTACGGTAAAGGGCGTTGCAAGCAGCCCACCGCCGTGGCGAATGGTAATGGGGCCGCCACCCGCCCCCCCGGCTGTAGAAATGCTGGCCGGAATATTGTTCTGATCGACAAAGGTGCTCGTGGCGCGGAAGAAGCGATCGGTGGTGATATCCACGGTGCCGCCAATGCTCTGGCTGCCGCCCTGAGCGTCGATGAAAGTGACTTGAATATCGCCAGTCGGGTCTAGGAGAACATTGCCACCATCGCCCGATTCACTGCTAGTTGCGATTCGCCCTGCTGTAATGCTTTCTCGGGCAATGACAGTGACGTTACCTCCTCTATCGCGCCCAGCAGCATCGAGATTGCCAAGGTTAGCCGATCCATTGCGGCTCATAACGGTAATGTCACCGCCCCGCCCATGATCTGAGGATGCCTGTAGATCGTCATCGATCGAGATGGAGCCATTTGCCATTAGGGCAATATTTCCTCCATTTGCAGGACCCTCATAGGGCTGTGAAGCGCTGGTTGTAATCGCGTTTACAGCAATGCCACCAGTACTACTGAGCGTAACGTCGCCCCCATCAGTATCGGAAAATCCATTGAAACCGCTTAATACTGACGTATTTAAGTCGCCAGCAACAATGTCGCCACCCGTAGTAGTGATGCGAATCTCCCCGCCCTCAGTAGCAATGGTGATGCCCGAAGCGTCAAAAAATGCACTGTTGGCCACAAAGTCCCCGCCGTTTAGCTGAATAGAATTGTTGACGTCGATGCGGTTACCGGCGGTGACAGATAGACCGTAGCCAAAACCAATTAGATTGACATCAGCATTAAACGTAATGTCGTTGGCGGCCTGGAGCTCCACATCAGCAACGCTGTCGTTAATAGCATTTACTGACAGCCGGGTGCGCTGATTGGTGGGGTCGAAGTCGGGGTCGCTAAAGTTATCTACCAAATCCAGAGCGTCGCTATCGAAGTCATCTGCCACAACTTCAATATTGGTGGGGTCGAGAAGCAGGGTACCGATCGCCCCATTGGACGCACTCGCATCCACCCGACCCCGATAGTCCAAAAACTCTCGGCCTGACACCTCGGCAAAGCCACCGTTGCCCGCCTCGGCTCCGCCGCGCAGTTGAATGTTGCCCAAAAAGGTCGTGGCTCCGTCGGCCCAGACGATCGCCTCGCCGCCGTTACCCCTGGTCAGGGCATTGGCCGCTAGAGTAGTGCCGTCATCCACAAAGGTGCGGCTGGCGTTGGGCACTGGCCCCTGGCCCTGGTAGCCGCCGCCCACCAAAATCTGGCCGCCGCCGGTTTGCCCCGAGGCGTCGAGGGTCGCGTTGAACAGGCCCACGCGATCGCCCAGCACTGCCACCGTCCCCCCAAGACCTTCTGGATTCGCAGTATTGAGCTGACCAGATGCGATCGCCACCTGCCCCTCTGGAATCACCGTATTGGTTGCCGTCAGCACCGCCTGCCCCATGCTGTTTACGGCCAGGCCAGAAGTGGGCAGTCCGCCAGTCAGCAGGGCTGGCAGAGAGGTCACCGGCAAGGTTCCCCCCGCCGCCAGGGATTGCAGCGCGGCGGCCTCCACCTCCAGGCTCAGAATTTGTCCGGGCTGGCTGATCCGCACGGTGCTGCTGCCGGGTACCGCCGCCAGGGTAATCTCGCCGCCGGGGGCGGTAATGGTGCCAGTATTCACCACGGTGCCGCCCATCAGCCGCACCGCCGCGCCGGGGTTTGCGCT
>DASQNN010000268.1:0-10282 GCA_035644955.1 Nodosilinea sp.
AGGAACCCTGTAGGGGCGTAGCATGCTACGCCCCTACAGGCCCATTTTATTGGCGATCGCCCTACGATCGCATCCCACGCCTGCGGGTCATCACGGCGATATATTCGCCGCTGCGCCCGGTGGGTATGGGGTCTGACCAGGCTACTCTGTCGCTATAGCCCAGCGCCACCAGCTGGCTAATGGCATCGGTGATTGCGCCGTAGTCGCCCAGCAGAATATGCCGCAGGGTTTCTTGGCGGTAGGTGGGTAAGGTAAATGGTACGGGGGACTCATCCCCCGAGGTGGGTTCTAAAAACATACGGGTCTCCGTTTTCGCTAAAGAAAACGGGGAACTATCCAGATCCCTCTTTTTCTCTGTGCGGTGACGCCAGAGATGTGGTGAAGCAAGAGACCGGACTAGAATGATGCCAGTCATCTCAACTTACCCGGTTTAAGGTGGGATGATCAGGGGATTTGAGGAGTCCCACCTCCTCTCTTCCCCGCCCAGAATCATTCCCCGCAGTTTTAATCTGCCAGAAGCGCGGCCAAAGTACAACCGTATGGGCTACTTTGCAAATCAGGGTTTGCTGACAGCGGGCAAACTCTAGAGAGCCTTCAGCCAAGCTCGTATGTGGGGGATGCATTCTTGGAAAACTGATTACGGTTAATGACTCAGCTCTTAACCCTTGGCCCAACAGACAACTGAGAGCTTGCTAGATAGCACCCCAAAGCAAGGGCTTATCCAGCACATTTGACGGATAATACCCCTAATGCCTGGAGTTAACCGTCAAAAATGCTGGATAACACCCAGACGTTAAGGCCTTATCTAGTAGATGTGATGTTTAATTCCTTAAGATCCAGGTACTATCTAGTGAATCTGCCAGATAATTCTGAAGAATAGGGGTCTTATCCAGCGGATCTGACACTTAATACATAGTTAGGTCGCCACTATAAGAGATAATCTTCTGTAAAAGCAATGAGAGCATTAGGGTTTTACCCGTATCAAAAATTCTCTATAGACCAAGAAATATCTGAAGAAGAAATACAGCGAGAGAATTTTGCTGCATTTGTACGTGAGGCTATTTATAAATTTGAAGGAGATGGATGGCTATTTCTTGTTAGTAGAGATGGACTGGTTCAGTATCATAGAGATGATCTTGAGGCTCTAAGCGATGAAATTTCTGCTACTTGGGAAGTTAGCCTTGGTGCTGCAAAAAGCCATGAACCTGTATGGATAAGTTACTTGACTCATTTAAACGTGATTTATTTTTTGCTTGAGTGTAGCATGCACTTAAGCATAAATATAATTGCATTTGAATTCTTTGAACTTACCTATCTAGATACAACTAGAATCACTTATGAAGATGGCGAGCCAATACGTCAAGTCAATTACGGTGGTTTGGATCTTAATGAGATGATTCGTTTTGGAAGCTATAAGCCTAATAGTGCCAGAGACTTCGAACGCTTTGTAATGCCTAGATCTGTTCTTGACGGTCTATGTAATTACTATTTAATGAATATTATCAATAACCAAGAAAGTGTAAATCTACTACATCGAGTAGCCAAAGCTTTGAGTGAGCATAATTTAAGAAGCTATGATAATTCTTTGGTGATGTCTTGGTTTTTATTAGAGACTTATATTAATACAAAATGGGAAGAGCTATTGGAAAGCAGAAATATTTTAGGGAAGAGAAAGGCAACACTTAAAGGTAGAGATTATACTGCTTCTGTTAAGACAGAAATTTTGGAGATGCATAATTTAATTACGCTCAGTAGGTACGAGCAACTTAATAGAATAAGAAAAGCAAGAAATGATATTGCTCATAATTTTGGAAGTAGAAGTGCAACTCGGCAAGAAAGTGGAGAAGCCTTGATGCTAGTCCAAGAGATAATTGAAGAGAGATTAAATCTTAAGTTTCCTTATCACACAAATGGGACACCAATTCATGGGCTATAGACCTAACAATTCAAATGCAGACGGGCAGTCAAAAGCTGTTGATCGTGAGTTCAAGGTTGTCTACTGCCGCTGATCTGAGCCGTTAGGCCGCAATCCTGTGAGAGGAAATTTTTTCTCTCAAACAGTTTTAAGGGGGAATTTGAAATGAGATTTTCCTTTCGACGACTTGAGAAAGAACACGCACTATCAGTTCTTCGTTGGCGTTACCTTCCCCCGTATGACTCTTATAACTTTGATATCGATACTATTCAAGAAGACTTATGTTGTCTAATTGACCCCAAAAACGCCTTTTATGCAATTTTAAATGCGCACGAAGAACTTGAAGCCTACTGCTCTTTCGGAGCAGATGGCCAAGTTCCAGGCGGAGACTACTGCACTGAAGCCCTCGACATCGGCATGGGAATGCGACCAGACTTAGTTGGTCAGGGACATGGCAAGCACTATGCTCAAGCCGTAGTTAGGTACGGAGCCAGCCAATATAAGGCACAGAAGTGCCGGGTAACGATAGCGGAATTCAACAAGCGGGCGCAACGAGTTTGGCAGCAAGTAGGATTTCAGCAGATCGGGAAGTTTGTCAAAACCGGTACTGAGGAAGAATTTGTAATTATGATTTATGAAGTCTAGCTTTATCTGTTAGACGAACGATACATCGGAGCTTAGTACTATGACTATCTCTTTAGATTTACCCTCAGAGCTAGAGAACGAGCTTTCTGCTGAGGCTTCCCAGCTTAAATTACCTTTGTCGGAGTATATTCTGCGCGTTCTCTCCTTTCGCCCTTTTCTGCAAAATCCTCCCAAAACAGGGCTAGATCTCGTTGCTTATTGGGAAAGCGTTGGGGTAATCAACTCTCGACCCGATATTACTGACAGTCAAGAGTACGCCCGCCGATTGCGCGACCAGGCTAAACACCGTGAGCAAGCTTAGGCAGCGAATGTACTTAGTCGATACTGATGTCATGATCGACATTCAGCGTGGTTACGGGCCAGCACTGGCTTGGTTTGCCTCTCTCCCAGAACTGCCGAGCATTCCTGGCTTTGTGGTGATGGAATTAATTCAGGATGCTCAAAATAAGCAACAGGTGCGGAAAGTCCTACAGCTTGTAGCGCCCTTGACCATTATTTGGCCGACCGAAACTGACTGCGCTCGTGCCCTATCTGATTTTACGGCCTATCACCTGTCTCATAAGGTTGGCTTGATTGATGCTTTGATTGCCGCCTGCGCCGTTGGGCGTAACGCAAGTCTTTGCACTTTCAATGTGAAGCACTACCAAGTCATCTCAGGCTTAAGCATGGAGCAACCTTATAGTCGCTGAAGCCGCCTAACACTCGTTGGTGCAGAGGGTGCAGAGGTTGTCGTGGGTGTTTGAGGTTGTTTGCCGTCGCACAACTCCACTGTTAAGCATTCCACCATAAACATCAACCTGTTCTTTCTGAATAAGGAAGAACATTGGTATAGCGGGGTTAAAACAAAAGGGGGCGATCGCGCGACCGCCCCACTTTCACACATCAACTGGCTAGACCGTTAACCCAGCAGCGCCTTAGCCCGGCTCACCACGTTCTCCACGGTGAAGCCAAACTTCTCCATCACTAAGCCGCCGGGGGCAGAGGCCCCAAAGCGGTCAACGCCGATCACGTCGCCCTCGCCACCCACGTAGCGGCACCAGCCCATGGTGATACCTGCTTCCACCGCCAGTCGCTTGGTGACGGCCTTGGGCAGAACCGACTCGCGGTAGGCTTCGTCCTGGGCGTCAAACAGCTCCCAGGAGGGCATGGAGACGACCCGCACTTTGGTGCCGGTGGCCCGCAGTTCCTTAGCGGCTTCGACGCAGAGGCTAACCTCGCTGCCGGTGCCAATCAAGATCAGGTCGGGGGTGCCGTCGCAGTCGTCAACAGGGTAGGCTCCCTTGGCCACACCTTCAATGGAAGCTCCGGGCAGGTTGGGCAGGTTTTGACGGCTAAAGGCCATCAGTGTGGGGGTCTTGCGGTGCTCCACAGCAACCTTGTAGGCCCCCGAGGTCTCAGTGCCGTCGGCGGGGCGAATCACGACCAGGTTGGGAATCGCCCGCAGGGAGGCGATGGTCTCTACCGGCTGGTGGGTGGGGCCGTCTTCGCCCAGACCAATGGAGTCGTGGGTCATGACGTAAATAACGCCCGCCTGGGAAAGGGCCGACAGGCGAATGGCGGCCCGCATGTAGTCGGCAAACACCAGGAAGGTGGCACAGTAGGGAATTAGCCCGGAGTTGTGCAGGGCAATGCCGTTACAAATGGCGCCCATGCCGTGCTCGCGGACGCCGAAGCGCAGGTTGCGGTTTTCGTAGGCCCCTTTCTGAAAGCTGCCGGAGATTTTCATCTCGGTCAGGTTGGAGTGGGTGAGGTCGGCGGAGCCGCCAATTAGCTCAGGGATAGCTGGAGCCAGGGCGTTGAGGGTCATCTCGGAGTTTTTCCGGGTGGCCAGGGCCTTGTCTTCGGGGGTGTAAGTAGGCAGCGCGTCGGCCCAGCCTTCGGGCAGCTGGCCCGAGAGCATGCGCTCAAACTCAGCGGCCTCGGCGGCGTACTGGGTGCGGTAGGTGGCGAGGGTCTCTTCCCACTCGGCCTGGAGGCTAGCGCCGCGCTCGACGGCTTTGCGCATGTGGCTAAGGGCGTCTTCGGGAATTTCAAACTCGCCGTAGTTCCAGCCCAGGTGGTCGCGGGTGAGCTTGATTTCGTCACCGCCTAGGGCCGCCCCGTGGACGCCGGGGGTATTTTGCTTGTTGGGGGAGCCGTAGCCGATGATGGTGGTGACTTTGATCATTGAGGGGCGATCGGTGACGGCCTTGGCCGCTTCGATCGCCTGGGCGATCGCATCCAAATCGGTGTTGCCGTTCTCCACATGCTGCACGTGCCAGCCGTAGGCCTCAAACCGCTTGCCCACATCTTCGGTAAAGGAGATGTCGGTAGAGCCGTCAATGGAGATGTGGTTGTCGTCGTAGAGGGCAATTAGCTTGCCGAGGCCCAGGTGACCAGCCAGGGAGCAGGCCTCACCGGAGACCCCTTCCATGTTGCAGCCATCGCCGAGGATGACGTAGGTGTAGTGATCGACCAGGGTGGCGTCGGGCTTGTTGAACCGGGCCGCCAGGTGGGCTTCGGCCATGGCCAGACCGACGGCGTTGGCAATACCCTGACCCAGGGGGCCAGTGGTGACTTCCACGCCGGGGGTTTCAAAGTTCTCGGGGTGGCCGGGGGTGCGGGCGCCCCACTGGCGAAACTCTTTGATGTCGTCCAGCGTCACACTGTCGTAGCCGGTTAGATACATCAGGGCGTATTGCAGCATGCAGCCGTGGCCCGCCGACAGCACAAAGCGATCGCGGTTAAACCACTGGGGGTTCTTGGGGTTGACCCGCATGAACTTATCCCACAGCACGTAGGCCATCGGGGCAGCGCCCATGGGCAAACCGGGGTGGCCAGATTTGGCCTTCTCCACGGCATCAATCGCTAAAAAGCGAATGGAATTAATACAGAGTTCTTCCAGGGATTGGGTTGCAACAGCCATAGGTTCAACAGCTTAACGACGGTTTTTCGGAGCAGCACACAGCAAGAGAAATAGCCCCAGGGGCTAACGCGGTCATCGGCCTCAATATCTCAAGACCCCACACTTGGCCTTGCCTTTCAGCAGACCCCGCAACCAGACGAATGTCAAGACCCTCTGGTTAATCGAGGCCCAAAGCTTGGGTGCCCAAGGGCACGGGTTTGGAGCACGGTTTAGGTTATTATACCTACGAATCTGTAGCTCTAGCTACGGTATTTCTTAAACACCAGGGTCACATTGTGGCCCCCAAACCCAAAGGAGTTTGAAATCGCCACCTCAATGGGCATGGGCCGACTCTGGTTGGGAATGTAGTCGAGATCGCAGTCGGGGTCGGGCTCGTGCAGGTTGATGGTGGGCGGGGCAATGTCGTTGGCGATCGCCAAACAGGTCGCCACGGCCTCGATGCCGCCCGAGCCCCCCAGCAGGTGCCCAGTCATCGACTTGGTCGAGCTCACCGCCACCCCATAGGCCACATCCCCCAGGGCGGTTTTGATTGCCTGGGTTTCGGTGGGGTCGTTGGCGCCAGTGCTGGTGCCGTGGGCGTTAATGTAGCTAATCTCGCTCGGCGAGATGCCCGCATCCTTGAGGGCGAGCTGAATGCAGCGGGCGGCCCCGGCTCCACCGGGCACGGGTGCCGTCATGTGGTAGGCGTCGCAGGTCATGCCGTAGCCAACGATTTCCCCATAGATGGTGGCTCCTCGGCTGAGGGCGTGCTGCAGCTCTTCCAGGATGAGAATGCCGCAGCCTTCGCCAATGACAAAGCCGTCGCGGGTTTTGTCGAAGGGACGGCTGGCGGTGGCGGGGTCGTCGTTGCGGGTCGAGAGGGCGCGGGCTGAGGAAAAGCCGGCCACGGATAGGGGGGTCACCGCTGCCTCGGTGCCGCCGCAGATCATCGCCTGGGCGTAGCCGTTCTGAATCAACCGAAAGGCATCGCCGATCGCGTTGGACCCGGCGGCACAGGCGGTAACCGCACAGGTGCTGGGCCCCTTGGCCCCGGTGTGGATGGCAGTTAGCCCGGCCGCCATGTTGGCGATCATCATCGGAATCATGAAGGGGCTGCAGCGGCTGGGGCCCCGGTTGAGATAAATTTCCTGCTGGTCTTCTAAGACCTTGAGGCCGCCGATGCCAGAACCAATACAGGTGCCAATTTGCTCGGCGTTGAGATCGGTAATGGTGAGCCCCGAGTGCCTGAGGGCGCGCTGACCGGCAACCACGGCAAACTGGGAGAACCGATCCATGCGCTTGACTTCTTTTTTGTCGAGAAAGTCGCCTGGGTCAAACCCTTTGACCTCCGCAGCAATTTGCGATGCGTGCTGGGAAGGGTCAAAGTGGGTGATACGGGCCGTACCGCTGCGCCCGGCCACCAGCCCGGCCCAGTACTCTTCCAGACTGTTGCCAATGGGGGTAATGGCATCCATGCCAGTAACCACAACGCGCTTTGAGTCAGAGTTTGCCATAGCCAAATTTCAGTAAACCAGATGGGTGTGAAGGTGGTGGAGGGTGAGCTACGGTTGGGCCAACAGCTAGAACGTTAAGAATCAAGATGGCGAGGTGCTAGACCAGCACCTCGCCCGTCAGTCTGCTATGTCTGCTACCGCACCCAGTACTTCCTAGGCTGCTTTTTCTTCGATGAAATTGACAGCATCTTGAACGGTGGCAATGCCTTCCGCAGCTTCGTCGGGGATTTCAATACCGAATTCTTCTTCTAAAGCCATTACCAGCTCTACGGTATCGAGAGAATCGGCGCCCAGGTCGTTGGCAAAGCTAGCTTCGGGTTTAACGTCAGCCTCTTCTACCCCCAGCTGCTCGCTGACAATCTTTTTGACCTTTTCAAAAGTCTCTGCGCTCATGGTTCTCCAACGCCTCTTTGTACGGATTAATCGACAACAAAAAACCTTATCATCCTGCGACCCCATCGAGACTAATATCTGACGTCAAGCCCCAGCACTAAGGCCGCTCAGTTTTGAGCATTCCTCCATAGTATCGGAAAAAGAACCCTACCAAAACTCCGTTACCCGGTATCCCAGTTCCTCCAGCATGCGCCGCAGCAGGGGCAGGCTCAGCCCAATGACATTGCTGTGACAGCCCTCAATTTTGTCAATCAGCAGTGCCCCCTTGCCGTCGCTAGAAAAGGCCCCGGCACAGGCTAGGGGTTCGCCAGTGTTAACGTAGGCGGCGATGGTGGCATCGTCAATATCGGAAAAGTACACCCGGGTGACGGCGCTGCGCACCAACGTGCGGCCACCGGGGGCAATCAGAGCATGGCCAGTGTGAATTTCGCCCATCTGGCCGCGCATTTTTTGCCAGCGGGCGATCGCATCAGTTTTGTCTGCCGGCTTGCCGTAAATCTGACCGTCAAAGGCCATCACCGAGTCGCACCCCATTACCAGCGCGCTGGGAAACTGCGGCGCGACCACCTCGGCCTTGCAACGAGCCAGGGTAGCCACGTAGGTAGGTGGGTCGGTGACCTTGACTTGATCTTCGTTAAAGTTGCTGGGGTAGACAAAGGGATGAATGCCTGCTCCTACCAGCAAAACACGGCGGGCACTGGAGGCTGAGGCAAGCACAAATTGGGGTCGAGGGGAGGTAGGCATGGTTGAAATTGACTCTAAAAGAATGCCCCATTGCAACAGGCTCAACGCCCAGGCATCGGGTGCATGGAAGGTCAAGTCGGTTTTTGGGTTGACCAGGGCACTGGGCGCCTAGTACTCGACCTGTTTAATTGTGACAGGCTTTGAGGGCCTGGGGTTTCGGGTGTACGGTTTACGACCGGCCCTAAACCTAAAACCTAAACCTAAAACCCCACCAGCCGGTCACCGCCGCCTCGTTCAAGGTGGGCTAGGACACCTTAAACGAGGCGACCGACTGCTTCATCATGTCTTTGACCTTGGCCCAGCGGCCCTCGTCCGTAGAGGCGTTGAAGGTGTAGAGCTTACCCCGGCGCACGATGGCGCTGGCCAGGTTGTGGCGCTGGCCGGCGGGCAGGTCGGCCAGGTATTCGAGAATGTAGTAGGTTTTGTTGTCAACGGTGTCGATGCGCTGGGCGCTGAGTAGGTCAACGTTGCTCTGATCCCCCGAGAGGGCGCTAAAGCTTTTAGATAGCTTGTAGCCAACTTCGGTGGGGGTACCGAGGGTATCGAGATCTTTGCCCTCAGGCACCTCGCTAATCACCACGCTGACGTTTTCGGTCTCGTGGATAAAGTCGTGAAACACCACGTCGGCGGCCCCCGGCACCTTCACCTCAACCCAGCCGGTGGGGTACATAAACTCGTAGCCCGAGTACTGGTTGGCGTAGGCCTGTAGTCCGCCACCGCCGCCCACGCAGCCCTGGAGGGTAACAGCAAAAACAATCAAAAGCACTGCGGCCAGCCGCTTCAGCATGGGTCGATGTCCTTGGGATCACGATCGGCAATAATGATTAATTGTCTCACACGGGCTGCTCAAGCCTGCTTTTGAAAAAACAGCAGGTGCTGCTCGGGCAGGCTGTCATCGGTTTTGATCCAGTCCAACCCTACGGCGGCCATTTCGCGGCGCACCTGGGCCACGCTCATCTTGTGCAACCGCTTGATCATCACCAGGGGGTTTTCGGCTCGGTATTCAGCTAGCACTACCCGACCGCCGGGCTTGAGGGCGGCCACTACGCTCTCCATGACCTCGCGGGGGTTGGCAAACTCGTGGTAGGCATCGACCATTAGCGCCAGGTCGATGGAGCTGGGGGGCAGGTTGGGGCGGTCGGGCTGGCCCAGCACCGGCTCTACGTTCTCAATGCCTTTGGCCTCTAGCTCGGCCTGGAGCATAGCCAGCATTTCGGGCTGAATGTCGACGGCTAGCACCTTGCCCTGGGGCACCAGAGGAGCAATGCGGCGGGCAAAGTAGCCGGTGCCGGCTCCAATGTCGGCCACGACATCGGTGGGGGCAAGGTCGAGGGCCGCGATCGCAGCCTGGGGTCGCTCTTGCAGCGCTCGACTGGGGCGATCGAGCCAGCCCGCGCCCTGGTGACCCATGGTCTGGGCAATCTCGCGGCCCAAATAAACCCGGCCAATGCCGTCTGGGCTAGGGGAAACCGTTTGATACTCGGTGCTGATCTGGGTGGCCGGACCGCAAGCGGTCAGCCCCCACAGCAGGGCGACTATGGTGGACCAGCGCCCAACGGCGGCGATCGCAGTAAACGGGTTGCGCCAGGTGAACTTAGAAAAGCCAGTCATGGGGATGTTAACGTATTGAACCTAAGGCGTTGCTGAATTGAGGCCTGAATTTGGGTAAGGGCATAGGCGTAGCCAAGCCAAAGGCGTTATGGCCGTTTGCCCCGACAAGAGACGTTGAATTTTTGATTCATACCTGTATTCAGCGATCCCAAACATAAAGCCCTCCCGCTCACCCGCAGAAATCAGGCCTCCACCGGAGCCGGCACCGCCGGTTCTAGCTGGGTAATTAGGAACAGATCGATTTGGTCTTCGGTAGGCTGGCTGAGGTAAGCGCGCACGCTGGGGCCAAAGAAGGTCTCAATTTTGGCCTTTTTCTCTACCCAAGTGGACAAGGGCACCGTAGGGGAGTCGAACTCTAGAATGAGGGCATAGCTGCCGTCGATTTCGGCTTCACGGAGGCCCTTGAGCTCGGGGCATTCGTCACCGGAGGGACTAAGGCCGAGCTTTTGCAGGGCGACATCCAGGTGGGCCTCCTGGCCGTAGCGGTAGCGGGTGACATCAAGCCGCACCTGGTTTTGGGTGGGAGTGGCCTGCTCTTCGCGCAGCTTTACCACCTCGGGGGGCGTGGGCTGGGTG
>DASQNN010000269.1:0-6768 GCA_035644955.1 Nodosilinea sp.
AACGGGCGACTTTGGGCCATGGGCTTAAGTCCAACTACAACCCAATATGCTTATAGGTATACTCCCTAGTCTCGCCCTAAGAACCTTAAGTTTGCTCCAATGAGCATGCTACGCCCCTACGGAGTTCCTGACTATGAACCGGGGTTTACCAAATCGGATTTGCGCTGAAAATAGCTGTCCCATCGATTTCACGCAGGGAACGGCTATGGCTGTTGTTATCGTTGAGGGTGCCGTTCTAACGGCATGGATGATTGGTATAACATGCTATTTTTCAGTGCGAATTTAGCACGGCCGCGATCGAGGCAGCACTCTGGCGCTGCTTCCCATAATGCATCTTGCTTTTGCGGGTCTTACTTTGCCTACAGAGTGAACCAGTAGAAAGTTCACACCCGCTTGGGCGATCGCAAAGCATATCCAACCTATGTCTAGCCCACTCAATGCACAGAGGGCGCAATTAGTCAGTCTGCTCACCCTGTGTCAGAATAAACTGTTACTTTTTTGCAAAACGTTAAGCCAAATTATTCTGCCCAAAGAGATTATTTGGTCTAAAAGAAAGTTGAAATAAGCTCGGGATTAAGGCTTAGCAATATTTTTTTCCTCCTTCCCCTTAGTGGTCTCTTTTCTCTCATCCTATCGAGAGATGTGAGGGCATAATGGCCCCCATAAAGTACTCGCTTAATAGGTGTTTCGTTTTTCCCTAGTTAGACCCGTTCAACAGAGAAATTCAAGGCTTCTCCGCTGAATGCGGTCGACGGTCTATCCAACCCTATCAACCTCAGTTTCCCCTATGGGATAACCAGACTCAACCAACGATTAGGAAGACCATGGCCACTAAATTCCCCAAATTTAGCCAGGACCTGGCCCAAGACCCGACGACCCGTCGGCTCTGGTACGGGATCGCTACGGCCCACGATTTTGAAAGCCACGACGGCATGACCGAGGAGACGCTGCATCAAAAGATCTTCGCCTCCCACTTTGGCCATGTGGCAATCATTTTTCTATGGACCTCTGGCAACCTGTTCCACGTTGCCTGGCAAGGTAATTTTGAACAATGGATTAAAGATCCGCTCCATATTCATCCGATCGCCCACGCGATTTGGGACCCTCACTTTGGCCAAGCGGCGGTGGATGCCTTCACCCGTGAAGGGGCCGTCAATCCGGTCAACGTAGCGTATTCAGGGGTGTATCACTGGTGGTACACCATTGGTATGCGCACCAACAACGACCTCTATATGGGGGCGGTGTTCTTGCTGCTGCTAGCCGCCATGTTTCTGTTTGCGGGCTGGCTGCACTTGCAGCCTAGGTTTCGTCCCAGCCTGTCCTGGTTTAAAAATGCTGAATCGCGCTTAAACCATCACCTGGCCGGGCTATTTGGCGTCAGTTCCCTGGCCTGGGCCGGGCACCTGATTCACGTTGCGATTCCCGAGTCGCGGGGGCAGCATGTGGGGTGGAATAACTTCCTCACTACGCCACCGCACCCGGATGGGTTGAAAGCCTTTTTTAGCGGCAATTGGGCCGCCTACGCCCAAAACCCTGACACAGCGGACCATATGTTTGGTACGGCCCAGGGTTCGGGTACGGCAATTCTGACCTTTTTGGGCGGGTTTCATCCCCAGACCGACTCGCTCTGGCTGACGGATATGGCCCACCACCACCTGGCGATCGCGGTGATTTTCATCATTGCCGGGCACATGTACCGCACCAACTTCGGCATTGGCCACAGCATCAAAGAGATTTTGCATGCCCACAAACCCCCGGGTGGTGGCCTAGGCGAAGGACACAGGGGACTGTATGACACCATCAACAACTCCCTGCACTTTCAGCTCTCCCTAGCGTTGGGTGCTTTGGGTACGGTGACATCGCTGGTGGCTCAGCACATGTACTCGATGCCACCCTACGCCTTTATGGCCAAAGACTACACCACCCAGGCGGCTCTCTATACCCATCACCAGTACATTGCTGGCTTTTTGATGGTGGGGGCCTTTGCCCACGCGGCAATTTTCTGGGTGCGCGACTACGACCCAGCAGCCAACCAGAACAACGTGCTGGCCAGGGTCTTAGCCCACAAAGAAGCGATTATTTCGCACCTGAGTTGGGTGTCGCTGTTTTTGGGGTTCCACACCCTGGGGCTGTACGTGCACAACGACGTGGTTACCGCCTTTGGCACCCCAGAGAAGCAAATTTTAGTTGAGCCAGTGTTTGCCCAGTGGATTCAGGCCTCCCACGGCAAGCTGCTGTACGGCATCAACACCCTGCTGTCTAACCCCGACAGCTTGGCCACCACGGCTTGGCCCAACTATGGCAACGTCTGGTTACCGGGCTGGATGGATGCCATCAATAGCACCAAAAACTCGCTGTTTTTGACCATTGGCCCCGGCGACTTTTTGGTGCACCATGCGATCGCCCTGGGCCTGCATACCACCACCTTGATCTGCGTCAAGGGGGCCCTTGACGCCCGAGGTACGAAGCTCATGCCGGACAAAAAAGACTTCGGCTTTAGCTTCCCCTGTGATGGTCCTGGCCGGGGAGGCACCTGCCAAACCTCTGGCTGGCAGCAATCCTTCTTCCTAGCGATGTTCTGGATGCTGAATACCCTGGGCTGGGTCACATTCTACTGGCACTGGAAACATCTGGCCCTGTGGTCGGGCAACGTAGCGCAGTTTAACGAAAACTCGACCTATTTGATGGGCTGGTTTCGAGATTATTTGTGGCTCAACTCGGCCCAGGTAATCAACGGCTATAACCCCTACGGCATGAATGATCTAGCCGTCTGGGCCTGGATGTTCCTGTTTGGCCATTTGGTGTGGGCGACCGGGTTTATGTTCTTGATCTCGTGGCGGGGCTACTGGCAAGAGCTGATTGAAACTCTGGTCTGGGCGCACGAACGCACTCCTCTGGCCAACCTAGTGCGCTGGAAGGACAAGCCCGTTGCCATGTCCATCGTCCAGGGCTGGTTAGTCGGTGTGGCTCACTTTACTGTGGGATATATTCTCACCTACGCCGCCTTTTTAATTGCCACCACGGCTGGGCGATTTGGCTGACAATTAGCCCATTAAGTTTTAAAGCTTTCTCACGTCAAGTTGCCATGAATCACAAAACTTAACCGTGAGAAATCGCGCAGTTAGAAGGGACTAACTGCGCTTTTTTTTATAAAAATAGGTTATGACCTTTGACCGATGAGGATTGCTTTGGAAAGGTAAAGCATGGAGAAAAGCATTACTGTAACAGCCTTAGACGGGCTGATGAGGAGATACCATGACAGAGCAATGTACCCATAGAGGCATCGGTTTTTTCCCTGAGGAGGAACAGGCCGAGCAAGCCATTCGAGCCTTAGAATCATCCGGCTTTCCGATGGGTCAGATCTCAATTCTGGCCAAGCAGTTGGCAGAGGATGTGGTGGCCGGAGGCGCTAAGACAGGCTCTGAGGTCGAAGGGCAAGACATCAACGACTCTAAACGGCTACCGCAGAATGCCTTGGCAGGGGGATTTTGGGGCGGTTTGCTGGGCGGCCTGACCGGTCTGGCCATGATTCCTGGGGCGGGCGCGGTGATAGCGGCGGGCTCCGTTGGGGTGGCTTTGGCTGCGATGGCCGCCGGGCAAGGGGCAGGGGCCTTAGCGACGTCACACCTCAAAGATGGGTTGCGTTCTCTGGGCGTTCCCCAAGACTTGGCCGGAGCCTTTAGCGATCGCTTAATTAACGCGAATTTTATGGTGATTGTCGATGGCAGCCAGGAGGAAGTGAGCCAGGCTGAGTCGGTTTTAGCCAACCACAGCATTCAGGTCTGGGATGTCTATCCGATGCCGCAATCCTAAGGCGCCATCCTGAGTAGAAAGATCGCTTGGCCAGGTAAACAGGGCGTTTACCTGGCCAAGCGATCGCCTAACCGTCGATCTATGCCTTTCTAAGGAGGATGTCCTAGAACCTCGTTTCTAGACTGAAGGCGACCACACAGACAAAGATTTTTGACGTAGTTTTAGCTCCAGAAATAAGCCACAGCTTGAGGCTAAAGCCGCGATCGCAGCCGGTACGAGCTTAGGGGTTAGCAGGGCTGTTTTGCAAGCTAGAGGCACTACCATTGGCCATGTTCCACTCTCCCTCTCCAGATTCGGCAGAAGAGCCTAGTCTATTTCCCATCGATGTCAAGTCATTTAAAGTGGCTGGATTTCTGCTCGGGTTTGGCCTGGGCGGCTTTATCGACGCCATTGTTTTGCACATGCTGTTGCAGTGGCACCACTTAGTCTCGGGCCGCGTGCCGATGAATACCCTGGCGGGGTTACAGCGCAACGTGGTGTGGGATGGGGTTTTGAGCGCTGGTATGTGGTTGGTCATTGTGGTTGGCCTGAGTGTGCTGTGGCGCAGTGTGCAGCGCGCCCCCATCGTCCCCCTCACCACCTCAGCTTTTGTGGGCTGGATTTTGCTCGGGTGGGGCGGATTCCAGCTCTTTGACAGTGTCTTTTTTCACGCCCTGCTGGGGTTGCACCACATTCGGCAGGGGCCGAACTATTTAGTCTATGACGCCGCCTTTTTTCTCATTGGCTTTGTGCTGATTGGAGTGGGGTTTCTAATGACGCGCAACCAAGCTGATGCTTAACCAGGTTTCCCTTCTAGTGGCCCTGGGTTTGCCGCCGCTGGCGGCGGCACGGATTGCTAGTCGTCATGGGCTTTGTCCCGGTTTTCCAGACCACTTTTGGCCTGATTCCCATTTTTGGCTATGACCTCCTCCATGCCCTGATAGCTCTAGTCGCAGCCTACCTCGGCTTCGCGATCACCCCATCTGGGGAAATCAAAAAGAGCGCGACGCCACCACGACAAGCCAAGGGCGAGGTTAATCCTGTTCATCAAAGTCAATTAAACTATCGTACCCGGAGCCAAAAATCATGTTTTTGACCATTGAACAGGCCCAAGGTCTGACCCACTCTCTAGTGGCCCAGACCATGACAACCACCGAGTTTTCTAGCCTAGTTTTTCTATCTGGCCCACAGTTTTTTATTGCCCTCATTGCCGGGCTGGCCATGGCTTTTGCCTTCCAGTTTTTGCTGACCAACCTGACTGTAGCGGCCGGCATTTCTAGCGAGGCCGACCCCTTTGAAGAAGACGAGGACAAAAGCTGGGGCAAGAAGGCTCGTGGCATGGAGTCTAAAGTCGGGGTCTGGATGCTGTTTACGGTCAACGTCGCCCTTTTTACCGCCTGCTTTTTGGCGGTGAAGCTAACGCTGATTCAAAGCTTACAGCTGGGGGCCATTGTCGGCGTGGTGATCTGGTCGGCCTACTTTCTGCTGCTGCTGTGGGCTGGCTCGCGCACGGTGGGGTCGGCGCTTAGCGCCGCAGGCGGCACGGCTAGCGCTGGGGTGCAGGGAGTGGTTGGCACGGTGGCAACGGTTCTCGGCGGCAGTGCCGTCAATTCCCAAATTGTCAATACGGTAGAAGCCTCTGTGGAAGCCGTAACCCAACAGCTCAAGTCGGAGCTGACTTCAGATATGGCTCCCGATCGCCTGCGGGAAACCGTGGCCGACTACCTCAAAAAGCTACAGCTGCCCGGGTCCGATATGGGCGATATGGGTAAGCAAAGCCTAGACATGCTGAAAAATGCCGCTCAGCTGGCATCGCCAAATAGTGGCGAGGGGGACGGTGAAGGAAACGGGGTAAACCTTACCAATATTGCG
Source organism: Nodosilinea sp. (assembly GCA_035644955.1). Taxonomy (GTDB): domain Bacteria; phylum Cyanobacteriota; class Cyanobacteriia; order Phormidesmidales; family Phormidesmidaceae; genus Nodosilinea. The sequence goes on from DASQNN010000269.1 coordinate 5,665, forward strand.
GCGGAGGTGGCCAAAGCTGCGGCACCAGGCGGGTTAACCTCAGGATTAATTCGTCTGGCCCAGTCGGCGGCTCCCGAAGAGTTAAAGTCGGGCAAGCTTCAGGAGGTGGTGAACCAGCTCAACCGCACGCTGCAGGCGCAGTCGGGCAATGGGCTACAGCAGCAGGTGGTGGGGCAGGCGGTGAACGCGCTGGTCTCTACCGTAGCTCAGCGGGTCGATCTGTCTGATGTGGATGTGGAGCAGATTGGCCAGCAGCTCAGTTCGCTGGGGCAGCAGGCCTCTACCCAGGCCAGTCGAGCCGCCGCTGGGCTCAATGCACCGGGCACCTTTTCGCTGCTGCGCACCGACATTGAGAACTACCTGCTAAAGTCGCCCTCCTGGTATTTGCGGTCTGAAAATTTGGACAGCGGATTTCGCGAGGTGCTGCACGACCCCAATGCCGACGCCGGGCTGGTGCGCCAGCAGATTGAGCCCTTGAACCGACGCTATTTTGTGTCGGTGCTACAGCGCCGCGATGGGCTCGATGACAGCCGCATTAATGACCTAGCCGACCAGCTAGAGCTGATTCGGCAGGAGGTGCTGAGCCAGGTGCGCGACGCCGAGGAGGAGGGCAATCGCCAAGATCTGCGGCAGCAGGTGGAGACTTACCTCAGCTCAGCGCCCAAAGAGGCGTTGGCGAGCGATCGCATTGCCCAAGACTTTCCGGCTCTGCTAACCGACTCTGAAGCCAGCTACGAAACCGTGGGCAACCGCCTGGTGCAGTTTGATCGCGACACCCTCAGACAAATGCTGCTGAGCGGGCGGCAAGACCTCAACGAAAACGAGATTGAGCCCCTGCTAGACGCGCTGGAACAGGCCCGCGATCGCATTTTGAACCAGTCCCAGGAGCAGTGGAGCCAGATGCAGCACCAGGCCGGTGAGTTTCGCGGCCGGGTCGAGGCCTACCTACGGGAAACCAACCCCACAGATCTGTCGCTGGAGCAGATTCAGCAGAACCTGGAGCGGTTGGCTAACCTGCCCGAGTCGGGGCTGCTGGTGGCCCGCGCTGGGCTAGGCCAGCTAGACCGCGACAGCCTAGAGCAGATGCTGGCCCAGCGAGAAGAC
>DASQNN010000270.1:0-2844 GCA_035644955.1 Nodosilinea sp.
ACCGACAAAGCCAATGGGGCCAGCTAGGGCGACGGCACTACCTGCTAAAAGGACGACGGCGATCGCCGCTCCTACCTTCACCCAGGCCGTCTGCAACCCCAGCCCCTGGGCCATGTCTTCCCCCAGACTCATCAGCGTCAGCTGTCGTCCCAGCACCAGCGATCCTGCCAGCCCGACGGCGATGTAGGGCAGCACTGGCAACATCGTCGCCATGTCCTGCCCGGCCAGCGATCCCGCCAGCCAGAAGCGAATCTCATCCAACGTGCGCTGGCTGAGGATGAGAATGCCGGTGGTGAGGGAACTCAGCAGGTACGACAGGGCAGCTCCGGCGATCACCAGCTTGAGCGGGGTGAGGCCACTGCGCCCCATGGAACCGAGCCAGTAGACGGTAATCGCCGCGATCGCCGCCCCGGCAAAGGCAAACCCCACATAGCTACCGCCGCTGCCCCGCAAAAATACCGCCAGCACCATCGCCAGCGCCGCCCCGACGTTGATGCCGAGGATGTCAGGTGCTGCTAGAGGATTGCGCGTTAGCCCTTGGGTAATGGCTCCGGCCACCGCCAGGGCCGCCCCCACCACCACCGCCAAAAACGCCCTAGGCAACCGCACCGTGCGAATAATCAGGTGTTCGGTCGAGCCGTCGAATTGAAAGATGGCTCGAAACACCGTATCGGGTGCAATATCCGCCGCCCCCAGCAAAATGCTCGTCAAAAGACAGACCAGTAGCACCAAACCACCCAAAATTAACCCCAACATCAGCGCTAGAGGCGATTGGGACAGCCTTGAAAAAGGCTTTGGCCTGTCTGGCTGCCTATCTGATTGAAGGGATGACACTATCCTTAATTCTCCGGTTGCGTGGCGATTCCCAGGGTAGCCCCCTCGATCGCCCGCAGTTCGTCCATCACCGCAATCACGCGACCGTGGTTGACCGCCTCATCGGCATTGATCACAATCACCGATTCCTGAGTGCTCCCCATCAGGTCGCGCACACCCGATTGCAGATTTTCCAAAGCAATAGATTCTCGATTCAGCGCGATCGCGCCAGAATCTTTAACCGAAACCGTGATCTGCGTTTGCTGCTGCACCTCAGAACTGTCTGCTTTAGGCAGATTCACCGGCAGCGACTCAGAACGCGTCAAATACAGGCTAGAGATAATAAAAAACGTCAAAATCGCAAAGATGACATCGATCATCGGCACGATATTCAGTTCAAACTCGTCGTCGGGCTCTTCGGGGAAAAACATAGGGAGTGGGGAGTAGGGCGTGGATAGGTGGGAGAGTGGATGGGTGGGAGAGTTTTGAGTGTTGAGTTTTGAATTAAAGCTCTACTGAGAGCACTTAAAAACTTAGAACTCAACACTCAAAACTCTGTTCACCTACCTCACCAGCGTCTCTTCCTTAAGCTGGCTCTTGCGCTCGTAGTGGGTTTCGTAAAGAATTTCGAGCTGCCCGCCATACTCTTGAATCAGGGCCACCTGGCGTTTGTAGAGGCCGCGAAACAGGTTGGCAAACAGCAGGGTGCCGATCGCGACCACCAGCCCAGCGGCGGTGGAAACCAGCGCCTCACTGATGCCGCCCGTCACTGCCCCAGCATTGGCTCCCACATCCCCCAGTTGCAGAGCGTCGAAGGAGGCGATTAGCCCAAGGATGGTGCCGAGCAAGCCGAGCAACGGAGCCACACTGATGATGGTGGCGAAGATGGTGTTGAACCGCCGCAGATGGGGCAGTTCGGCCTGCATAGCGCTGGCCAGCGCCAGGTGAAACTGCTTGGGGCTGGCCCCTTCGATTTCGAGGGCTTCTAGAAAAATGCGGGCGATGGGCAGATTAACGTTCTGCCGCAGCTTGGGGTAGGTATCCATCGGCGCTTGCCGATAGGTACGCAGAATGTCTTGCATCACCTGGCGCTGGCGCTGATTGAGCCGCACCCAAAAGACTAGCCGCTCGATAATCAGCGCGATCGCCACCAGCGAAAACCCCAGCAGCGGCCACATAACGATGCCGCCCGCCGCAAAAATACTGCCCATAGTCAATTCCTGTCGTAGATTCCCGCTTGCAGGGGCCCGATTTCACCCGCCTGCGCAACCCATGGGCAGCGTAGGCAAAACCAGACTATTGCAAATCACTGTCAAATGCATTGAGCCTGATTCCAGCACCATTGTCAAGATCTTAAAGAGAATAGATCCTGATAGTATGGTCGGGGAGAACACGATCGCAAGGGAAATCTAGGTTTTGATTTAGCCTAAAGTCCTTTGCGGTCAGGAATCCTGTTACATTTGCCAGGCTCAGATTTTGCGTCAACCAAGTCTTAGGCTCAAACCCGTGCCTTAGCCTTCTCGGTCAGATTATCAATAGTCCTTGACTTAGTCCACACTCTTTCTCAACTATAGTGAGGCGGGTTGTGCATTACCGTTACTCAAACATTGCCCCAAACATTGCCCATGAGTCTCTCTAACCTCTGCTTCGAACAACACGAGCAAGACCAGGCCAGGCTGCGAAAGCTTCTGCTGTGGGGGCTGTTGGGATCGGTAGGGGTGCATGGGATTGCCTTTGGCCTCAGCCAGCTCACCCCCCGGTCTAGCCAGGATGCGATCGCCCCGATTGAACTCATCATTACCGAGCCCCTGGTCGAAACCCCCGAGCCCGAACTGCCAGACCCCACCCAGCCCGCCGAACTCAGCACCGCAACCAACGACCCAGTCCCGGCCCCAGCGGCACCGGCCCCATCCCCCCGAGCTGCCATTGTCGCTGCGCCCCAGCCCGTTGCCGTAGCCGAGCCTGAGGTTCCTGAACCGACAGAGCCTGAAACCCTGGCCGAAACCGAAGTGGAATCGGAGCTAGCGGTGC
>DASQNN010000271.1:0-1937 GCA_035644955.1 Nodosilinea sp.
CGGTGGCCAACCGGGGGGTGCCGATTAAAACCCTGATTGACCCCGGTTTTGCCTACCGCAGCTATAGCGAGGGGCTCGACATGCTAGGGGTCACCCTACCCGACCACACCTGCAAGCGAGACGATAGCGTGCCCTGGGCTATCCCTATTACCACCGTAGGCGTGCCAGCCCTGCCCCCTGGCGACAAGCTGCACCACAAGTTTGCGGTGCTCGATCAAAACATCGTCCTGGTAGGCTCTCAAAACTGGAGCCAGGCCGCCAACAACACCAATGACGAAAACCTGCTGGTTATTCGCAATGCCACGGTGGCGGCCCATTTTGAACGCGAATTTCAGCGCTTGTACGATGGGGCCGACCTGGGCGTGACCCCTCAGCTCCAGCAGATTGTGGCCAAGCAAAGGGCCCAGTGTGGCAGCTAGGTCAAGGTTAGCCAGCGTCAGAGGGGACCGAGAATGAGCCGCTGGCTAGGTTTCGAGTTACGCTCACCCAGCCAGCCGCTGCTAAGAAATTCCTCGATTGAGGAGACAAAATAATCCTGAGGACTATCCAGAGGACTTGTTTCTAGGCGATACTGGGGCAACATCCTGAGGATTGTCCAGAGGATAGCGATGAACCCTGGGGAAATTGATCGGTATCCAGTCAGCCAGTTGCAAAGCCGATATAGTCTGGCCCGCAGCGCTGTGTATAAGCGCATGCAGGACCTGAGGGTTGTCCCTGAAAAGGTTGGGCAGCGCTCCTACATCACGGCCCAGCAGTTGCAGCTAATGGACGAATTGCACAGGTTTATTAACCAGGGTGGCAGTGCCGCTGAATTTATTGAAGCGCGAGGGCTACGGCAGCGGCCGGGTAACAGCGGTAATGGGCAGTCTGGCAGCGGATCCGACTTGACGATTACCCCCAATGATTTTGGCGGCATGATTGGCGCTTTGGCCGAACTGATGGGGCGTATGGGAATTGGGCAACCCGACCCACTGAAATACTTTGAGACCCTAGAGAATGCCGCTAGAAATGGCTGGCTGCCCAGTACTAGCGAGCTGGCTGAGCTGATTGACCTGTCGCCTAGGGAGATTGAAAGCTACGGCGATCGCTTCTCTGAAGCCGGGTTTATCTTTAGCCGTTCTGGATACCGAAAAAACGGCGAAATTGCCTGGAAGGTCACAAAGCGTTTAAAATAAAAAGACCAGCACTGCAATGCTGGTCTAAATGCAAGTTAGTTGTTTTCTTTTTTTCCTTTGGGGGTGATGTTGGTGGTAGCACTGGCATCACCTCTCTTTTTGGGAGGGTGACGGGTTGTTAGCCACTCGGGCATTGGAGTTTGCCAGCGGGAGCTAAACCCACCAGTGGGGGCGATGTCTCCCTGGGCCCTTCAACCTTGGTCTTATCCTAACACGTCCTGAGGACTTTCCTAAGGACAATATCGAAATATTCCTGAGGACTTTCCTGAGGACAGCTATCCACGTAACGTCACACCCTGGTGAGGCCCATCACCGGTTCAGCATCACGTTTCGGTAATGGGGTTCTACAGGATGGTGCGGTGGGGGTGAGCTTTTGGCAGTTTGGGGCTGATGGCGCAGGGTGTGATGTAAGGCAGCGGTATCTACGGTGAGCAATTGGCCCTGCGCCACCAGCTGTCGCCCCTGCACCCAAGCGGCTTCTACCACATCGGTCGGCCGCCCCAGCACCAGCAGTTGCAGCGGATTGTTGCGGGGCAGCATGGAAGGATGGTTGAGGTTGTAAAGAACGAGGTCTGCGTCCATGCCGGGGGCGATGGTGCCGGTGCGATCGCCCAAGTTGACCCCCTTGGCCCCGCCTACCGCCGCCATGTGTAGCGCCTGCTCAGGAGTCAGCCAGTGCTCATAATCGTCGTCAGTCACCGTGTGCAGAATGGTGCCGAGCTTAATTGCTTCCAGCAAATTCTGCGCGTCGTTGCTGGCGGC
>DASQNN010000272.1:0-8718 GCA_035644955.1 Nodosilinea sp.
ATGGAGCAAATTCCTACCGCTGAAGAGGCCTCAACCATCGCCGACGAGCTGCTGTCGCTGTTTTTGTCGGACGAGGTCGATCGCGTGGAGCTGGTCTATACCCGCTTTGTGTCGCTGGTCAGCTCTCGCCCGGTGATTCAAACCCTGCTGCCCCTCGATCCCCAGGGCCTAGAAGTGCCCGACGACGAGATTTTCCGCCTCACCACCCGAGGTGGCGTCTTCCAGGTAGAGCGGGAGAAAATGGCGGGGCCAACGCCGACGGAGTTCCCCCAAGACATGATCTTCGAGCAAGATCCGGTGCAAATTCTAGATGCGCTGCTGCCCCTGTATCTGAACAACCAGATTCTGCGGGCGCTGCAGGAGTCGGCGGCCAGCGAACTGGCGGCCCGAATGACCGCCATGAACAACGCCAGCGACAACGCCAAGGAGCTGGCCAAGACCCTAAACTTGACCTACAACAAGGCTCGTCAGGCCGCCATTACCCAAGAAATTCTTGAGGTGGTTGCCGGGGCTAACTCCCTGGGCTAGGCCGAGCATAACCTACATTCACGATTCAAAAGCCCGTCACAGCCGTGACGGGCCTTTTTTGTGCTAACCGTGGCGCTTTTGATGCCAGGCCCAGGCGTGGCTCAGAATGGTGTCAATGTCTGCGTACTGAGGGTTCCAGCCCAGGAGACTGCGGGCGCGATCGCTGCTGCCTACCAGGGCTGGCGGATCCCCTGGCCGCCGGTCTTCTTCAATGACGGGAATGGTCTTACCCGTTACCCGTACTGCCGCGTCGATCACCTCTCGGACTGAGAAACCAAGGCCGTTGCCCAGATTAAACACAGTGCTCTCGCCCCCCTTCAGCAGGTACTCCAGACCCAAGATGTGGGCATCGGCCAGGTCGCACACGTGGATGTAGTCGCGCACGCAGGTGCCGTCGGGGGTGGGGTAGTCGGTGCCAAAAACGCTGATCGAGGGCCGCTTGCCCAGGGCCGTTTGGAGTACCAAAGGAATCAGGTGGGTTTCGGGATTGTGGTCTTCGCCCAGCTGCCCGTTGGGGTGGGCGCCAGCGGCGTTGAAGTAGCGAAAGCGGACCGATCTAAAGTCGTAGGCTTTGTCATAGTCGGAGAGAATGCGCTCCACCATGAGCTTGGTAGCCCCGTAGGGGTTGATCGGGTGTTGAGGATGGGCCTCGGTGATGGGCATCTCCTGGGGCACCCCGTAGGTGGCACAGGTGGAGGAAAAGACAAAGTTTTTAATGCCAGCTTCCACCATCGCATCTAGCAGCGATAGGGTGCCGACCACGTTATTTTCGTAATACTTGCTGGGATCACTGACCGACTCACCCACGTAGGCGTAGGCCGAGAAGTGCATGACGGCGCTGATGTCGTAGCGGCTAAAAATATCCTTAAGCAGCGCTTTATCCAGCGTGCTGCCTTCAATTAGCTCTGTTTTTAAAACAGTTTCTACCAGGTCGCGGTGACCGTAGACCAGGTTATCTAGAATCACAACCCGGTAGCCTGCCTGCTGAAGCGCTAGGACGGCATGGCTGCCGATATAGCCTGCTCCTCCTGTCACCAGGATGGTTTTTACGTCAGTTGTCATAGGAAATATCTCTAGGGTGTTCAGGGCTGTTTGACAGTGCTGTTTGAGAGGGGCTCGAACCAGGGAAATAGCCGAGTGCTGCCATTTTAGCCCCAGCACTCGGCTGAACCTAACCCTGCTTCCAGTGGAGTTACTAACTTTTTATTTCCCAGAGCAGTTGCTTCATGTAGCACAAATCGAACGGCCGCGATCGCCCTGGGGAGCTTAAGTAATTTTTAACCGAAACTTACCGTCCACTTAGCTCTCCCATGAAGCTTTATCTGGGGCAATGGCCGAAGATGACCCCGTAGCAATGGCTACCGATGTACCCCCCAAGTGTTATCCATGGCAGACTTTACGCTCCAACTCTTCCACGCTGCCGATCAGGAGGCGGCCATCCCTGCCCTTGAGGATGCCCCCCGGTTTTCGGCTGTACTCAATGCGCTTAGGGCCCAAGACTTGGATGGCGACGGGATAGCTGGCGTTGCCAATACCCTGACGCTGTCCTCTGGGGATGCCTATATTCCTGGAGTCTTCTTAAACGCCAGCACCCCCGTCTTTGGCGGCGCTGGGCGCGGCGATATTCTGATTCAAAACGCGCTGGGCTTTCAGGCGATCGCCTTTGGCAACCACGAGTTTGACCTGGGCACTGCCCTGGTTAGAGACCTCATTGCTGGCGATGAAACCTTTGCCGGTACCGCCTTTCCTTACCTAAGCAGCAATCTCGACTTCAGCACCGACGCCAACCTGGCCGACCTGGTGGTGCCCGATGGCCAGGCTCCCCAGGCCAACAGCATCGCTGCCTCAACGGTCATTGAGGTCAACGGCGAGAAAATCGGCGTGGTTGGGGCGACTACGCCCACCCTCAACCGCATTTCCAGCCCAGGGGGCGTGACCGTCCTCCCTCAGCCCTTTGACGGTAGTCCGACCCCAGAGCAACTCGATGCTCTGGCTACGGAAATTCAGGCCGATGTCGATGCCCTGCTGGCCGCCAACCCCGATGTCAACAAGGTAATTTTGCTGGCCCACATGCAGCAAATCGCCATCGAGCTAGGTTTGGCAGAGCGCCTCTCCAATGTCGATATCATTGTCGCCGGCGGCTCGAATACTCGCCTGTTTGACGAGAACGATCGCGCTCGGGCCGGCGATACGGTGCAGGGGCCTTATCCCATTGTTCAGAGCGATCGCGACGGCAATCCCGTGGCTGTGGTCAACACCGACGGCAACTACAAGTACGTTGGCCGCCTGGTGATTGGTTTCGATGAAAGCGGTATTCTGCTGCCCGAAACCTACGACTCCGCCGTGAGCGGGGCCTACGCTACCGATGACGAAGGTGTGGCTAGCGTAGGCGGCGGGGGTCTGGCCGATCCAACCGTCTTAGCCATTGTCGATGCCCTCCGAGCCGCCATTGTGGCCTCCGAGAGCAACGTGTTCGGGGTCAGCGACGTTTACCTGGAGGGACGGCGCACGGCGGTGCGCACCCAGGAGACCAACCTGGGTAACCTGACCGCTGACGCCAATTTGGCGGGGGCTAAAGGCGTTGACCCCACCACCGTTATTTCCCTCAAAAACGGTGGTGGCATCCGCGATGACATTGGCCGCATTTTAGTTCCCACCGGCGGTGTTGGTGACGCCGAGTTTTTGCCCAACGAAGGTATCCCTGGCATCAAGCCCGAGGGCGGTATCTCCCAGACCGACATCGGCAACGCTCTGTCGTTTAACAATGAGCTGTCGCTGATCACCGTCACCGCCGAGGAGCTACTGGCCCTGGTGGAGCACGGTGTCGCCGCCAGTGGCCTAGACGACAGCGCTACCCCTGGCCAGTTTCCGCAGATTGGCGGCTTTGCCTTCAGCTTCGACGTCACTGCCGCACCGGGTAGCCGCGTGCGATCGCTGGCTATTGAGGCAGAGGATGGCAGCGACCTCGATGTAGTGGTGCAAGACGGAGAAATCGTCGGCGACCCCAGCCGCACCTTCCGCATGGTCACCCTCAGCTTCTTAGCCGACGGCGGCGATGGCTACCCCTTCCCCACCGGTGAGGCCGCTGCTCGGGTTGACCTAGCCGACGAAACGGCCCCTAGAACCGGCAATGCCACCTTTGCGGCTGATTTCACCGAGCAAGATGCCCTGGCGGAGTTTCTGTTCGCCAATTTTGGTGACAATACCCCCTTTGGGGCCGCAGAAACCAATCGGGAACTCGACCTGCGCATTCAGAACCTGGCCTTTCGCAGCGATACCGTCATCGACGACCTAACCGGCCCCGGTCCTGGTCCCGATCTACCGGGCTTCCTGCTTGACCTGCGTGGGTTTACCGGGGCTGTACAGACCACGTTTACCGTGAACCGAGAAGCGGCCTTCGACAACTTTGTGGGCTTTTACCAGGTTACCGATGCCGCTGGCGGTATCGACATCACCGGCGACGGCATCGCCGACATCACCCCCGGCGAAGCTGGGTATACCGAGGCCGCCATTGGCGCTCGGGCTGATGCGGTGGCCCTAACCACGGCCAACCTAACGGAGTCGGTGTTTGCAGCGGCGGTGGCTGGCGGCAGTCTCTACGCACCCTTCTTAATTGCCAACGGCACGCCCGAGGGCTTTAGCGCCAGCCGGGTGTACTTTGGCTTTGGGGCCGCCAACCCCAGGGGTGTTGAGCACGTCCGCGTTGTTGATGGGGCCATTGGGTTTGAAGATACCTTTGGCGGCGGCGATTTAGACTTTAACGACATGGTGGTTGAAATGGCCGTAGTCGCCTGAGCGTCAAATTAAACGTCGAACCGGTGCTGGCGGTGGCCAGTGCTGGAATGGTCCAACGAAAGCAGGCTCAGCTGAGCCTGCTTTTTATTTGCTCCCGGCCATGCCAGTGCAGCAATAGGGTCGGGTAGGTAGGACCTTCAGCCGTTGACAGCCACAGCGGTTTGAAAACTAATCAGGTTTTGTAACCTTTCACAGGTAGAACCTAGCACGGCGCATTACCCTGTAATTTCATGCCTTACCTTTGGCCCTGGGCTAATTGCGTCTTGCTTCCGCCACTTTGCCCCTCCAGTCGGCAGAAGATAGGACGATGGGTAGGCTTAAGGTAGGGCGATCGCGGTTTCTCCCTCCCTAGAAAAGCTTTAGGCCTCCGAAGCCAGTATCGATAAAATCCTCACCCAGTATGGATGCCAGTTACTTGCTTGACTTTAATGCCGCAGCCCTGGCCATTTTAACTTACCTTCACAATCGGCTTGGGTTCGACCTCTGGATGGTTACCCGCACCGAGGGTGAAGATTGGATTGTGCTTCAGGCTAACGATCAGGGGTACGGGGTAAAGGCGGGGGACGTGTTTAGCTGGACTGACTCCTTCTGCTCCCGCATGATTCGCGGGGAAGGTCCTCGCATTGCGGCCTGCTCTGACGAGGTCGTCGCCTACGTCGAAGCACCTATCGGCCAGCAGGTCAAAATTGGGGCCTACGTAGGGGTGCCCCTACTCAAAGAAGACGGCTCTTTGTTTGGCACCCTCTGTGCCATCGATCCGGCTCCTCAACCCCCTACTATTCAGCAAGAGCTGCCGCTGATCGAACTGCTGGCTCAGCTGCTTAGCCGCATTTTGCACGCCGACATGAAGGCGATCGAGCAAGCCCGCCTGACCGAGCGCTTGCAAACTGAGGCCCTCACCGATGGCCTGACAGGGCTATACAACCGCCGCGGCTGGGATCAACTCATCGACAGTGAAGAAGAACGCTGCACCATCTACGGCTACCCCGCCTGCATCATCGTCGTCGATATAGATGATTTTCAGGCCGTCACCGATGGCCCGGGCAGCGCCACCCGTGACCAACTTCTGCAGCAGGCTGCAGAGGTGCTGAGGCAGGTTACCCGCAAGCAGGATATGGTGGCGCGCATCAGTGACGATGAGTTTGCCATGCTTTGCGTTGAGTGCTCCCTAGAGGAGGGCGAGGTCATTAAAAAGCGTTTAGAGCAAGCTCTGGTTGTTAGCCAACTGCCGGCCGCGGTGGGTCTGGCTGGCCGCCATCCCAGTCAAGGGCTGCGGTGGGCTTGGGCCAATGCCGATCGCGCTCTATAGGGCCGCAACCGCGGGCGCTAGCAAATTTGTCTCAACCCATCGCTTGAGGGTGGCCATATCGGTTTAGAATAGCTGAGGGTTGTTACGAGGAGGGCTGAAGGGCCGTTGGCATCTAGCTCCAAAAAATGACCCCAAAACACGAAACTTGGTTTGACAAGGATGTACCCTTTATCTATACTGAGGAGTGTTGAAAAAAGCCAGGCCCCCATCGTCTAGAGGCCTAGGACACCTCCCTTTCACGGAGGCGACGGGGATTCGAATTCCCCTGGGGGTATCGTAAGAACAATTCAAAGCCCTGTAACCACGGTTGCAGGGCTTTAGTGTTTAGATAGGGTCCAGGTGGCTCTGAGTAGACAGGTGACAAGCTCAGACGCTTCAGGTAGGGTAAAGATTCAGCGAAGCCCTTCGAGAGGGGATCCATGGCCTTTATTACCTTGTTGGCGATCGCAGTCGGTATTACCTCTGCCCTCGGGCTGGTGGTGGTGGGGTTAGTAGAAGCGCCATGGCAGGTGTTGCTGTTGGGGCTACTGGCTGCCCTTTACGGACTACAGCGACAGATTGAGGCCAGTCAGTCGGTGGCTCAAGCCAGTGAGCTGGAGGGGGCGCAGGCGATCGCCTCCAACGTCACCCCCGCGACCCCCGCTTGCCCAGAATCAGCTCAGGCCAGCGACGAGAACGGCTCAAACCCCTCAGACGAGGGCCATGAGCTAACCTACCGCGGCATTCGCTATCGCATGACCCAGCCCACTCCAGAGGCCTCTACGCCCAAGGTTGAGGGCATCTATCGGGGGCAGCGGTGGCGGCGTTAGGCCCTGTTTTGGCCCCGTTTTGGCTGAGCGCTGAACCCCACGGGAGGTCTACTCAACCTGGGCAAAGATGCTCTCGTCTCGGGCAAAGGCCTTGAACTCCAGGGCATTGCCGCTGGGGTCGACAATAAACAGGGTGGCCTGTTCTCCCACCTGGCCGACGAACCGCTGGTAGGGCTCAATGAGGAACTCAACCTGGGCCTGGCGCAGGCGATCGGCTAGGGTCTGCCACTCCGATGGGGTCAAAATAACGCCCCAGTGGCTGACCGGCACACCGTGCCCGTCGACGGCGTTGGTGAGTACAGCGGGTCGCGCCTCAGCTACCAAATGGGCCGTTACCTGGTGACCAAACAGGTTAAAGTCAATCCAGCGGTCGGAGGTGCGCCCCACGGTGCAGCCCAGCACCGTTTCGTAAAAGTGCCGAGTGCTAGTCAGGTCGTACACTGGAAACGCCACATGAAAGGGCCGAAGCATCACCATGTCCTCTAGGGTTACGAGAGAGCTAAACGTCAGTGGTTTTGGCCCCGCCGGGGAGGCTCGCTACCCTCGCTATGCTCTTACCCACTGTACCTTCTATACCGGCAGCCAAATACTGCACAACCACGCCCTAGTGATAGAAGGAACCAGCATTGTGGGTCTGGTACCCACCGCCCAACTGTCGCCCGATTTGCCTCAACTAGATGGTCAGGGCTGGGCAGCGGCACCCGGATTCATCGATCTCCAGCTCAACGGCTGCGGCGGCGTGATGTTTAATGACGCCATCACCGCCGAGACCCTAGACACCATGCACCGCACCAACCTTCAGAGCGGTACTACCAGCTTTTTGCCCACGCTGATTACGACCTCGGATGCGGACATGGAAGCGGCGATCGCCCTGGTGTCCGACTACCGTCACCGCTACCCTCAGCGCGTGCTGGGGCTGCATTTAGAAGGCCCCTACCTCAACCCAAAGCGAGGGGGCATTCACAACCAGGCTTACATTCGCCCCGTCGATGGGAGCATGATTGACCGCTTGATTGAGGCGGGGCCAGCGGTGGTTAAGCTCGTCACCCTAGCGCCCGAGATGGTTGCTCCAGAGCACATTCAGCAGCTGGCGCAGGCGGGCATTTTGGTAGCTGCCGGACACACCAACGCCAGCTTTGAAGAGGCGTTGGCTGGGTTTGAGGCAGGGGTCGGCATGGTGACCCACCTGTTTAATGCCATGTCGGCCTGGCAGGGGCGTAGCCCTGGCCTGGTGGGGGCTGTTTTGAGCCAGGCCGATATCTATGCTGGCATTATCGTCGATGGCCACCACGTTCACTATGGGTCAGTGAGCCTGGCGCAAAAAATTAAGCAAGACCATCTGGTGCTGGTTAGCGACGCCACGCCGCCGGTGGGCACGACCCTGGAGTCCTTTGTCATCGGTGGCCAGCAGGTGTTTTACCGCAACGGCAAGTGCGTCTCTGCCGACGGCACCCTGGGGGGCGCGGCGCTGACGCTGATGGAGGCCGTCGGCAACTGCGTGCGCCAGGTGAACATTTCCCTGGCGGAAGCCCTGCGCATGGCGACTCTGTACCCGGCCCGGGCGATCGGGGTAGACCACTGCCTGGGGCTGCTGTCGGTGGGTTACCAGGCCAATGTAACGCTGTTTGACCCGACTACTTTTACGGTCAAAGGCACTATCGACCACGGTGCCCTGGCCTGGGTAAGTGCCGACGCTGCGCTAGGTGGCTAAAGGTGAGGCCGAGGCAGCCCGGCTACCTGCTGCTGAAGCAGCTGCGCCGCCATCACCTGGCTGCGCAGGCTAATCCACAGGCTGCACTGGTCATCGGCAATGGATACCAGCGCTCCGGCCTGCTGTTCTGAAAACTTGCAGGCCAAGTGATACAGGCGGGTGCGTTTGTCGGCTTCGACGGTCAAAGCTCGGTAGTAAAGCTCGTTGGAGTAGTGAGTACCGTCCTGCAGAGCGCCATTAAACCAAAATTTAAATACCTGAATCCGACTTTCGGGCAAAACCTTGGGCAGCATGGTAGCTCTCTCTTGACCTAATTTCAGCATACCCAGCTGGTCTAGCAAATGCTGATGTTACGGCAGATAGGGCGTGTTGGCCGAGGTTGAACCAAGTTTCTCAAACAGGCTAGTGGCAGATACTGCGGGCAAAGGCTGACTCCACTAGCGATCGCAGAATATCCATACTGAGAGGCTGCACCAGCAGGCCGTCTACCCCCGGCGTGTCTTCGCTGTAGTTCCACTGGGGGCTAGCCGAATCGGTCAAGGCCACAATGGTCATATCGGGAGCGC